>DQOT01000221.1 GCA_015658495.1 Fidelibacterota bacterium
AACGGTTGTGTGTATGCACGCTGAAAACGGTATTGTCATTGATGAAATTGTAAAAATCGCTTTGGCAGAAGGAAAAATAGAGCCAAAATATCATGCCTTGACCCGCCCCACACGGATGGAAGCGGAGGGTGTCCATCGCGCCATTTCTATTGCGGAGGTCGCCCATGTTCCGGTCTATATTGTTCATCTCTCAAGTTCTGATGCACTAGAACAAGTGATGCTGGCTCGGAATCGAGGTGTTCATGCCTTTGCGGAAACCTGTCCCCAGTATCTCTTTTTGGATCATTCTTATTATGAACAGGAAGGATTTGAAGGAGCCAAATATGTCATGACACCTGCCTTGAGGGAAAAATGGAATCAGGATGAACTTTGGAAGGGGCTTCGGTTCGGAGATCTTCAATCCATTTCCACGGATCATTGTCCTTTCTGTTTCAAGGATCAAAAAATATTGGGGATTGATGATTTTTCCAAGATTCCCAATGGCGGTCCCGGTGTGGAGAATCGCATGAGTCTTGTTTACAATGGCGGTGTGAATTCAGGCAGAATTTCACTGAATAAATTTGTTGAATTGACTTCCACAGCCGCAGCAAAAACATTTGGATTATTTCCTAAAAAAGGTACTATCGCTGTGGGCAGCGATGCGGATATTGTTATTTTTGATCCGCATCGAAAAGAAACAATCAGCATTAACAATGCCTGTACCCATCACATGAGAGTGGATTACAATGCTTATGAAGGTTTTGAAGTAACCGGCTTTACAGAAACCGTTCTTTCCCGCGGGAAGGTTATCATTAAGGATTGTGACTATGTGGGACAAAAAGGTGATGGTCAATTTTTAAAACGCGGCCTGTATGGCGGAATGAAATAAATGTAGGTTAGCGGTAATTGGTGAGTGGCAAATGGTAACTGTTGAGTGGTAATTGGTGAGTACCTGCCCGCCGAAGACTCGACGTAGGCGGGGTAACAGGTGAGTCGTAAAAATAATATGGTAAAAAAGATCCAAACAAAGGAGAGTAAACATGCCAAGAAATATTAAATCCGGGTTGATCCAGATGAGCCTTCCCATGACAGAAGGAGAAGGGAGCATTGCAGAAATCAAAGAAGCCATGCTCCAAAAACATATTCCTTTTATTGAAGATGCGGGAAAACAGGGTGTTCAGATTTTATGTCTCCAGGAAATATTCAATACACCCTACTTCTGTCCGGGACAAGACAACGCCTGGTATGCATCCGCGGAATCAGTTCCCGGTCCCGCTACTGAACGAATGCAAGAGTATGCGAAAAAATACAACATGGTCATTATTGTACCCGTATATGAAAAAGAGCAGGCCGGTGTACTTTATAATACGGCTGCTGTCATTGATGCCGATGGTGAATACCTGGGCAAATACCGCAAGAACCATATTCCCCATACATCGGGGTTTTGGGAAAAATATTTTTTCAAACCAGGGAATTTGGGTTACCCTATTTTCGAAACAAAATATGCAAAAGTGGGGGTCTACATTTGTTACGACCGTCACTTTCCTGATGGGGCAAGATGCCTTGGATTGAACGGCGCAGAAATCGTTTACAATCCTTCTGCAACCGTAGCAGGATTGAGTGAATATTTATGGAAATTAGAGCAACCAGCCCATGCGGCGGCAAATGGATATTTCATGGGTTGCATCAACCGGGTTGGAACAGAAAAACCCTGGGACTTGGGTGAATTTTACGGCACATCGTATTTTGTGAATCCAAGAGGGCAAATTTTCGCTGAAGCATCCCGGGATAAGGATGAATTGCTGGTTGCAGAATTTGACCTGGACATGATCGATGAAGTTCGCTCTACCTGGCAATTCTTTCGTGACCGCCGCCCAGAAACCTATGATAAGTTGGTCGAACTTTAAAACAATTTAATATAAAGAGAAAATTATGGCAGATATAAGCATAGAAGTAAACGGCATTAAATTCCCCAACCCATTTGTAATTGGGTCAGGGCCTCCAAGCACTAATTCAAAAACTATCATCAAGGCTTTTAATAATGGCTGGGGTGGTGTCTCCGCAAAAACGGTAAGTTTAACAGAGACTCCGGTCATAAATGTAGCCCCTCGATATGGGAAGTTAAAAACCCCAAGTGGTGAAATTATCGGCTTCGAGAACATCGAACTGATATCCGATAGAACACTGGAAGTATGGTTAGATGAATACAAGAAAATAAAAGATGCTCATCCTGACAAAGTGTTGATCTCTTCGATAATGGAGAAATACAATAAGGATTCATGGCAGGAATTAACAGGTAGAATAGCCGAAACAGGGGTAGATATGTTTGAACTGAATTTCTCTTGCCCTCACGGACATCCCGAAGAAGGCATGGGAGCTTTCATGGGGCAGAGTCCCGATATGGCGAGAGAAGTAACGGGTTGGGTTGCCGAAGTTACGGACTTGCCAATATGGGCCAAAATGACACCCGATATTTTAGATATCACAGAACCTGCCAAAGCTGCGATGGAAGGTGGTGCAAGTGGCGTTGCAGCAATCAATACCATACCATCCATTTTAAATATTGACCTCGAAACGCTGGCTCCAATGCCCGCGGTGGAGGGCCATTCAACCCCCGGTGGATATTCTTATTATGCCGTGAAACCCATTGCTTTGCGTATGGTGTCCCAAATAGGAAGAGGGGTCCCCGATGCAGAAATATCAGGTATCGGTGGCGTTATCAGTAGTCGTGAGGCTATAGAATTTATTCTGATGGGAAGTTCTACTGTTCAGGTATGTACAGGTGTCATGTTGCAAGGGTACGAGATGATTGAAGAAATGTGTGAAGGTTTATCGAACTTCATGGAAAAACATGGTTTCCAAACCGTTCGCGAGTTTGTCGGGCATTCATTGCAATATCTTACAACACATCATGACTTGGCAGATAAACGACTCGCACGAAAAGCAGAATCATTAGGCGTGAATCGTGACAATAATTGGACAGGTGATATTAAGAAGGAAACAGACGAGTTAGTCAGTAATTAAGTTTCGGGTTGAAAATTGTGGGTTCAGAATTTTGATGATGAGTTAACGAATGGTTGAGACCGTTGGGTTCCTTAAGCAACAGACGGATTGAAAAAATTAAATTAATAAGATTTAAATAAAAGGAAATAAATATGTCTTCACAAGCAAATCTTGAACACCTTTGGATGCCCTTTTCGGCGAACCGAGGATTCAAGGCTGAACCTCGATTGATGAATGAGGCAAAAGGGATGTATTTTTTTAAACCGGACGGTACACAGGTATTGGATGGTACAGCAGGGTTATGGTGTTGTAATGCAGGTCATGGTCATGAAAAAATTGTAACAGCAATTCAGGATCAGGCTGCTAAACTGGATTTTGCCCCTTCCTTCCAGATGGGTCATCCCCTGGGATTTGAAGCAGCAGAAAAATTACTTTCCATTGCGCCATCGGATGCATTTCAATATGTATTTTTTACCAACTCCGGTTCTGAAGCTGTGGACACAGCATTGAAAATTGCTCTCGGTTATCAGCAACATCGTGGCAAGATAGATAAAACTATTTTAGTTGGTCGGGATCGGGCTTATCATGGCGTTGGATTTGGTGGAATTTCTGTAGGCGGCTTACCGCTTAATAAAAAACACTTTTCTCTCCTTTCTAATGTGGATCACATTTGTGCCACACATGATTTGGGAAAAAATGCTTTCAGCAAAGGTCAACCAGATTTTGGCGAGGAATTAGCAGATGACCTTTTGCGCATCATTGAAAAACATGGCGCCGACAAAATCGCAGCCTTTATTACAGAACCGTTGGCAGGTTCTACCGGTGTGCTAATCCCACCCAAAGGTTACTTGGAACGAATTAGAGAAATATGTACTGAACATGATATTTTACTCATTTTCGATGAAGTTATAACGGGTTTTGGTCGATTAGGTACTCCATTCGCTGCAGATTATTTTGGGGTTGAACCTGATATGATTACCTGTGCAAAAGGATTAACCAGTGGAACGGTTCCCATGGGCGCCGTCATGGTGAAACAAGAGATTTATAGTGCCTTTCAGGATAGAGACCCCAAAGCAATTGACCTATTTCATGGTTATACTTATTCTGCACATCCTATGGCAGCAGCAGCCCTGATCGCCACCCTGGATGTTTATCGGGAAGATGGATTATTTGAACACGCAAACGAACGCTCTTCCTATTGGGAAAATGCACTTCATTCTTTGAAGGGGACCGATCCTATAATTGATATCCGAAATTTGGGTTTGGTTGCTGGTATAGAAATGGAACCTTCAGATGGGAAGCCGGGTGCTCGTGGTTATGATGTTTTCACCGATGCATTCCATAATCATGATTTGCTTTTGAGAATAACAGGTGATACGATTGCTTTATCTCCACCACTTATTGCGGAAAAAGAGCACATTGATCAAATTGTTGATATTTTGAGAAAAATAATTCCCAACCATTGAGCTTGTTAAATTGGAAGAGTAAATAACAATCAAAAAGAAAAAAATTATCATGAGTAATAAAGTTACATTTCAAAATTATGGCGCCCAACAAAACTGGGTAAACGGTAGATTTCACTCATCCACTTCTAAAAAAACTATTTCTGTGATCTCTCCCTATTTTGATAAAGAGATTGCAACCATTCCGGAATCTAATTTCTCTGACTTGGATTATGCTGTTCAAAAAGCAAAAGCGGCGTTCCCTGCGTGGGCATCTTTAAATGTTCGGGATAGAGCGGAAATCATGTTCAATTTGAAATCCATCATGGAAAAGAATCTGGAAGAAATGGCTGAATTGGTCGCCTTGGATAATGGGAAAACAATCGCTGATGCGAAAGGGAGTATTCTCCGTGGGAAAGAAGTGGTAGAATTCGCCACATCATTACCGAGCATGTTGAGGGGCGATTCTTCACCCGTTGGGGCCGGAATTACATGTACCATGACTCAAGAACCCCTGGGTGTTGTCGCGGGAATCACACCGTTCAATTTTCCGGCTATGGTTCCCCTTTGGATGATTCCTTTGGCCATCACCGTGGGTAATTGTTTTATCCTGAAACCGTCTGAACAAACACCATTATCAACATTTAAGATTGCAGAATATCTGAAAGAAGCGGGACTCCCGGATGGTGTATTCAATATTGTGAATGGTGCCAGGGAAGT
>DQOT01000123.1 GCA_015658495.1 Fidelibacterota bacterium
GAGAATACAACATTCCGAAAAAGATAAGTCCTCCATAAACAGAAACAGTTTCCACACCAAAGACTGCAAATAATGCAGGATCATTCATGAGCAGGTTAAAAATAAAAAGCATGATCCCCGTTTCAATGATCCCAAGGATAGTCCCGAATATGATATGTTTCTTTTTATAGTGTCCCACCTCATGGGCTACCACCGAAACAATCTCTTCCGTGGAATGCTTTTCCAACAATGTGTCAAATAAGGCGATACGTCTCGATTTTCCGAATCCACTGAAATACGCATTGGAATGAGCCGATCGTCGGCTGCCATCCATCATATCTATTCGGGCAATGGGAAAATTCACTTTCTCGGAAAATGCTTCAATGGCTGTTCTCAATTCACCATCTTCCAGGGGTGTAAACTTATTGAACATGGGTGCAATAACATGAACAAACAATGGTTGGACAGCGATCATGAATCCCGTGACTAAAAGCCATGCGATCCACCAGCCATTCTCACCATAGGTATTGAAAAAGTAGAGGATCGGTACTATCACAATACTGCCCAGGATAACTGTCAACGCGTACCCTTTTAATTTATCCAATGTATAGGTTTTAGCCGTTGTTTTATTGAATCCATATTTTTCTTCAATCACGAAGGTTCCATAAAGTGAAAAAGGCAAATTAATAATATCGTTTATAATAAATATGATCCCGAAAAATAGTAGACCACCCAAAATAGGGTGACCCGTTTGAGCACGGACAAAATGATCCAATATCCCAAATAATCCTGTATGGATCACAATTAGAGTTAATGCCAAACTGAAGGTACTGGACAATAAACCAAATCGTGTATTGTCCTTTAAATAGGTCTGGGATTTTGCGTATTTCTCTCCATCATAATGACTCTGAAATCCATCTGGTACATCTTCCGCGATACTGTTCATATTCAGGACCGAGCTAACCGTGGAAAGGAAGTATTCCAGAATCAACGCACCGATGATTATCAAATAATATGTTTGTTCCATTTATAAAAAACCTATTTGAACTTAATAGAGCAACCCAGAGCTTTTGTGGAAACAGGATCGATCTTTTCTCCTGTCAATAGGGCATCCATGGCATCGGCAAGAAAAGTGTGTTTAACCTTACGGGGTTTTCTGGCATTGTCATCAATTGCACCGCTATAAACCAATTTATCCTTTTCGTCAAATAAATAAATATGCGGCGTTTTTCGGGCACCAAATGCTGTAGCCAACATTGAGCCCGGATCTTGCGCATAAGGGAAATTGTAGCCCATTTCGTGCGCATGCTCAATCATTTCTTCCATGCTGTCATCTCTCTCAAATTGGCGTTCGTTGGAATTCACAGCAATCATTCCAATTCCCTTGGGGATAAATTCCTGCGCCAGAGTCACGTAGCGGTCTTCCCAAGCAAGCACCCACGGACAGGTATTGCAGGAAAAAATGACTAATGTGCCCACATCTCCTTTCGCATCTGTTAGTGTCATGGTTTTTCCGCTAATATCCGCCAGTTGATGATCCATGAGCGGCATGGCTGAACCAATCTCTAATTCGCCAGCGATCAGAAAGGTGATTCCGGTTATGATGGGTAAGATTTTTTTCATACAATCTCCTATTCGTTTAATGCAAGTTGAATGGCTACCCTGAATTTACTTTCTGATTCTTTCCCTTCCCAAAAACTCAAGATCTTTCCTGATATTTTTCCGTACAGGATTGTGAATGGTAGCGATCCAGACCATTCTGGGTGGATGCCATTGATGAAGGGTTGATCCTTTTCATTTTTTATAAATGAAATACCAGTAACCTTTTGCTCGCTCAGGAAATCCTTCACTGCACCCAATTGATCATCAAAATCTGCACTCACAAATACCACTTCCAGATCATTGATCTCATTACCAAAATTAACGATCATGGGAAATTCTTCTACACAGGGCACGCACGAGGTTGACCACACATTCAGGAGGACTGCTTTTTCTCCCGTAAAACTAGAAACGTGTTCATGAATTGTTTTTGAATCGGTAGCAACCAGGTCCTCCCTACTGCATGCAGAAAACAATAGTAAAAAAGAAAGGACTGTCTGAAACAATAGCAATCTCATGGCCGTACTTGTTTCATTTCCTGCTTTGAAAAAAGTTTTGCCTGATCATCATAGTGTATTGATGATTCAATCGCTGTTGCACTACCATATTGGTGAATGGTCCAGGCGTTCAATTCCCCATTGGGACCCCATTCCACAGCCTGAAAATAGCAATCGCCCGCAGTCCCTACATACTTGTCTTCTTTTTCCTTAAAATAAATGGCTCGTAACAAATCAGGTCCGCCCCCAAGGGGGAGATCAGTTTCTCCACGAACCAATCGCAAAGCTTTTCCCAAGGGGACATCTATTCGTCCAAAATGATTTATGAGAAAATCAATCGTTTCTCGAAGCTTCTTTTTGATTTTCACAATATCATATTTCAAATTATCTTCATTGAAAGAATTTGGCAAAACAATCATGGATAATGCTGCGGCTTTATTGGTTGAATCTGCAGACAAGTTCCAATTCCTAATTAACTCAAGCGCTTCTTGAAATTCCGGTGTATTCTCTTTTGCTATATCTTGAATGAAACGATCTCTGACTTTCGCAATGGTTGAGTGAGAGGAATATTTTTTATCGTATTTATACTTGAAAAATTCTTTCCGAGTAATTGAGGAATCTTCTCCAAAGGTTTCCAATGCTCGCATGGCCCGGTTGGTCTGGTGTGTTTCAATGCCTGTCCAATCCGGTAATGGTTTGGATACATCTGTTGGGTTCCCAGTAGCAAGATAGGGATTGCTATTACAGTTTTGCAAAAAACCATCCGCTGGATTTAGAACTTGGGGCAACGAATCAAAAGGTACATAGTTTGTCCAAATGTTGGCTTGCTCATCACCGGCAAGAAGTTCATGCCAGTTATACCTATCATCTCGTTTTGGGATCTTCGCATTATAAACATAAAAAATGTTACCATCCTTATCTGCATAACCCGTATTAAACATGGGCAGGGCGTGGATCTCCATAGCCTTCCTAAATTCATCGAAATTGGTAGCTTTTCCCATCCGATACCACTCTTCTAAAAATTTGAGATTTTTTATAGATGAAATACGAAGTGCATAGGTTCCATGCTCAAATTCCATTACCGGCCCATGAATAGATTCTTTTACCGTTCGTTTAAAGGTCCAGGAAAAGGGTCCAAATAGTTTCACCTTGATCGGCACTTTCCGGACTTTCATGTCTTGCCATGATCCCTCAAACCAGTATTGATCTTTGTTTCCCGGATTGATCTTAAGGTCATATACATCAATAAGGTCCGGTGAATTCACCGTGTGGCTCCACCCTAAATATGGATTATGACCGATGAGTGGAATAGGTGAACCGGGAAACAATCCTCCATAAAAGTCCCAACCCTCTTCGCTAATGAAATGAGCTTCGTACCACGCCACGGGCCCATCCCAGGGTTGATGACTATTGATCCAAATCCGCGTATAGCCATCACTGGATCTGTGCGGTGCAATAGCAAAAACATTGCTGGCAACCATTTTGAAAGACTCGGCGTCTTCATCATTTCCGTTCAACCCGATCAATTGTGGACGTTTTTCTTTCGATAATTTTTTCATAACACCATCGAGCCCGAACATCAATGGCATGCGGTGAGAAAATCCCGCAATCAGGTCTTTGCCATTGACAGGAAATATTTTTTTCCGTCCTCGCTCCGGGTGATCTTGTAAAAATAAGTTGATGCCAGCAGCATATCCATCACAAAGCGCTTTTACATCATCGGGAACGTCCGATGTATAATTGGAGTCAACATGATTCCAGATGTCCATGAGATGAACATAATAATCATTGACGGCGGCACCCTTCCCATACACCGATGCCAGTTTTCCTCTCGATGCAAGCAATATATCCTGGATGGTTTTAAAATCATCCTGGGCATGGGCATAGGCCAGTCCAAAGGAAACATCTGCATCCCGTTTACCATAAATGTGGGGGACACCCCAATTATCCCGTTCGATCCTGGCAGAAAATCCATCGGAATTAATTGTAAGCGAATCACCCTTTAAAAAAGGCGAAATAATTAAAATTAAGATTAAAAGGTATCTCACCTAGGTCATGATTGGGTTGAATTCCAATTTACAATAACACCATCAGTTTGTGACTCCCACACATCATATTTTTTCATGATCGAAAGGAATAAGTCCGATGTTTTGAATTCTTCCATCCATTTCGACAGGAATGGAAAATGATCATTAAACCAATCCAAATCTACATGAGCGCATTGACGAATAAATGGCAATAATGCCATATCAACCAATCGTATCTTTTCTCCACACAAAAAATTTGAGTTTGCAAGAATAAGGTCATATGTGGCTAAAATTTCGCCAACAGCTTTTTGATAGTCAGAATAGGTTCCATCCTGGAAACGAACGTGGTATTTATATTCGTCTAACCGTTTTTTGAATTCACCGTCATTCCTTTCTATAAAGGAATTCTGTTCATCAATTTTATCAATATACCAATTGTCACGGTCATTTTGGAATAATGCCCATTTCATCACGTCAATACTTTCATCGATAACAGTTCCATCCGTGAGTTGAAGAACAGGGACTGTCCCTTTTGGTGATAATTCAATTAATTCATCCGGAC
>DQOT01000361.1 GCA_015658495.1 Fidelibacterota bacterium
GGATTCACTGCATGCAGTTGCTATCGCCTTGAACCCTGATTTGATCTTGTTTCCGGAAACAGCTCTGCCAGCCTATTTAAGATTGAATCGACGCGTGAGGGAAAGGATTCAATCGAGAGTTGATTCATCAGGTATTCCTGTATTAACCGGTACCGTGGACAGAACCAAATCCCCGGATGGGAAAAAACACTATTTCAATAGCAGCATGTTCCTGACGCCAAACCAAAAATATATTCTCTATAATAAAATTCATCTCGTTCCATTTGCAGAATACGTTCCTTTGTCAGGACAAATCCCTTCCCTAAATAATTTGAATTTTGGACAGGGGAACTTTACCCCTGGGTCCGAGTACACCGTTTTTGAATGGAAAGATACGAAATTTTCTAATTTGATCTGTTATGAATCCAGTATCCCCAAGATTGTTCGTAAATTTATTCAACAAGGGGCTGAAATGATGACCATCCAAACAAACGATGGCTGGCTGGGAAATTCAGCCGGACCCTATCAGCATTATGATGTAGCGCGGATTCGTGCTATTGAAAATCGTATCCCCATTGTTCGGTCTGCTAATACGGGAATTTCAGGACTCATTCTTGCAAACGGAATATCCATCCATGAACAGATTTTGGGTGAAATGGCGGTATTTAAGGTTACAGTCCCTTTGGGGGACCCCGGAAGTTTTTATAGTCGATATGGTGATGTTTTTGCCATGATCTGTTTCGTAATTTTTCTCCTACTCGGACCTATCCTATGCTTAAGAAAACGATTTTAATACTTTCACTCTTTGCCGGAATCCTTTTCGGTGGATCGACAAGGCTCCATCCCGTGGTGAAATCCGCACTCCTGCCGGGGTGGGGAGAAGCAGCCCTGCAAAATTCAAAAAGAGCCCGAATATTTCGACTCGTGGAAGTTTCACTGGTAACAGCATGCATCAGTGCATACACTTTTTCGGTGCATCAGGCAAAACAGTATGAGTCCTTTGCTGTGGAGCATGCCGGCATAGACGCCCGCGGGAAAGAACATCAGTATTGGGTGGATCTCGGGAATTATTCGGACATGGCCAGCCATAACGAGGAACATCTTCGATTCCGTGAAATGGAAAGCCTTTATGCTGAAAATGAAGGCTGGAATTGGACATGGGATTCGAAAGAGAATAAGTCAACATTTGAAACCATGCGCATCCGCAGCGACGTGTTGGGCATGATGGGAAAATTCATCATCGGTAGCATTGTGGTGAACCATATTGTGTCTGCCATTGATGTTCTATACCTGACGAGATTAGAAAAGATCGAATCCATTTCCCTGATACCAAAGATCAATCCAGACGGAACCGGATCCTTATCTTTTAAGGTCGAATTCGACCTGTAAACATGAATCCAATCGCCCGACTTTGCCTATACATGGCATTTTCTGTTTCCGTCCTTTTATCCATGGAAATCGAAATCCTGACCCTGCATGTGCTGGCAGGGGTCTCCCTCATCATTTTTGAAAAGGCTCATTGGCGCGAGTGGAAAAATCGTACCCGTCCATTCTGGAAATATTTCCCATTTACCGGACTCATATTTTTCACTATTTCATTTCTAGTCTCGGATAGAACAATCCCCGTAATTATCTATGATGTAACCCTGGCAACAATCCGTTTGCTTGTATTGGTGAGCGTGATGACCATTTATACCCTTCAAACAAATTCACAAGATATTATTACCGCACTCCGGAGTATGTGGTTCAAGATGAATTTGACATGGCGCTGGGTGGAAGACCTGTTACTCTTTTTTGATATGACGATCCGGTTTTTTCCCACGTTTAAAGAAGAGTGGCGACAAATGGAACGATCCCAAAAAGCCTTATCTATTTCAGTATCAGAATCCTTTACTGAAAAAGCGATGCAGGTGGCTCAATTCATCCCGGATTTCATCATTCTCAACCTGAATAAAGCAGAATCGATCACACGTGTGATGGAAATGCGTGGATATGGGAAAGCGATCCCCAGGAGTGTATATCCCTTTGTCAAATTCACTTTTCACGATTTGACTTGGGGCATTCTCTTCACCAGTACATTGATCGGAGTCCATTCGATTGGGTAGATATAAATTAACGATCCAATACGATGGATCGGCATTTTTCGGCTGGCAACTCCAGATTAAGGAAAGGACTGTCCAGGGCGTGATAGAAAAAGCCGTCCAAAAGATTTCCGGTTCTGATAGTCGGATCCCAATTCATGGCGCTGGACGGACAGACACGGGTGTTCATGCAATGGGTCAAGTGGCACATGTTGATCTTGAAACGCGGTTGGATGAAAAAGACCTGAAAAATGCATTAAATGGAAATTTGCCCCTTGAATGCCGTATTATGGATGTTGAAAAGGTAAATGATGATTTCCAGGCAAGATTCGATGCAACCAAACGCCATTACCAATATCAATGTTTTACAGGCGATTCGATCTTATATAAAAATCAGGCTTGGCATTTAACAAATATGAATTTCCATCGTCTCAATCAACTGGCATCTCATATTATTGGAGATCACGATTTTCTCTCGTTAAGCAAATTCCGGGATGACCTGGATCACACCCGCTGCATTATTTATAAATCCGAATGGAAGTCCGACGGAAAAATGGTAATTTTTCATATAACCGGGAACCGGTTTTTACACCACATGGTTCGATATCTCGTTGGCACCATGGTTGCGGTGGCAGAAGAGCGATTTTCGGAAGAAGAATTTTTATCCTTATTAAAGAATCCCCTAAAGGATGTACAAATTTTTAAAGCGCCTGCGCAAGGACTTATCCTGGTTCAAGTCGATTATGAATAAACGATTAACCCTATTCATTATTTTTTTCTCCATGAGTTATCTCATGGGAAATGGGATTACTGCATCCAGAGAGACAGCTATTACCCGCGCTATCGAGAAGGTGGGTCCGGCTGTAGCCAGCATCAACGTGGAGCAGCATGTTTCATCTGTTTCTTTTGATCCGTTCTTTGGTTTCATTTATCCCCGTGAAATTTACCCCATGAAAAGTTCAGGGAGTGGGGTGGTCATTAGCCCAGATGGATTTGTCATGACGAACTATCATGTCATCGAAAATGCGGATAAAATTTCCGTGACCTTATCTGGTGGCGCTGAATACGAAGCGGAAATTGTTGGCTCGGATATCACATCCGACTTAGCTCTTTTAAAATTAGACGGGTCTGAATTCCCTTATGCTCAATTGGGAAATTCACAAGATCTGCTTATTGGCGAATGGGTTATCGCACTGGGAAATCCATTTCAACTTTTTTCCATCAGCAATAAACCCTCTGCAAGTGTAGGCATTATTTCGGCAACTAACATGGATTTTGGGCGGTTAAAAAGCGGAAAGGTGTTCCAGGATATGATACAGACAGACGCTGCCATTAATCATGGAAACTCCGGTGGACCATTGGTAAATGCCCTTGGGGAAGTGATTGGTATCAATACATTTATTTACACTGGATCGGATTATGCACAAGGGTCAGTGGGGATCGGGTTTGCAATTCCTATTAATTCTGCAAAACGGATCGCGAAAGAATTAAGAGTCACAGGACATGTGGACCGTGGCTATTCCACAGGATTGGTTGTCCAATCAGTGACTCAAAGCATTACCCGTTATTTAAATATTCCATTTACAAAAGGTGTTATCATTGTTGAAGTGAACGATGGCAGTGCGGCAGATAGGTCCGGGTTGGAAGCGGGCGATGTTATTCTCACTGCCAATGGAGAACCGGTCAACAAACCCAGCGATATTCGAACTGTTATTTTAGATAATGATCTTCGTTCCGGTGATAAAGTCACGTTGAGAATTTATCGGGATGGCGAATATAAAAAAGTAAAAATGAAATTAGGAAAATATAAGGAAAACCAACACAAATGAGACTTGCACCTGAAGGACGGATCATCGTGCTTCCATTATTTTTATTGACGGGACTTATTTTATATCTGACCGTCTCCATGGGGACATCCTTTACCCTTGTTGGGATTGCATTTGGATTGTTGGTTTTTTGTCTCAATTTTTTCCGGGATCCTGTCCGAAATGTGCCCGCAGGCAAAAACCTGATTCTGGCTCCTGCAGATGGGAAAATCGTCAAGCTTATAGAAGTGGATGACCCTGAAATAGGTGAGTCTCAATTGGTCTCCATCTTCCTGAATGTATTCAATGTCCATGCCAACCGGATGCCGATTGAAGGCACATTCACAGATGTAAAATATCATAAAGGGAAATTCATGGCAGCTTTTGATCATAAAGCTTCGGATGAGAATGAACGAACAGAGATCACGATTATTTCGAAGGTAGGGACACTCAAAGTGAAGCAGATTGCAGGGTTGATCGCCCGACGGATTTTATGTTATGCCAAAAATGGTGAATCCATGGAAATGGGCGGCAGATTGTGATTCATCCGCTTTGGATCAAGAACAGATTTGATACTCCCAAAACATGTAAATTTATCCGTAAAATTAGGGCAGAAAGTGGTAGGGAATAAAACCATCATGGGCACATTTGAATGAAATTTGATCCAAATAAAAAACGAAGACGACCAAAGCATTTTATCCCGAATATTTTGACGTTGCTCAATATGTTTCTTGGATTTTTAGCCATGGGACTCATCTTGAACGGTCTACCCATAAGGGCCGGTGTTTTTATCATTATTGCCGGACTCTTTGACGTCTTCGATGGAAAGATCGCCCGGATGTTGGGTATCGAATCACGATTTGGAGTCGAGTTTGATTCCATGGCAGATACGGTTTCTTTTTGTGTGGTTCCCTCTGTCTTAGTGTATTCGCTTTACGTAGATGGATTACCGCCACTTTTGGGTGGTTTTATCGCATTTGTGCCGCTCATGTTTGGCACCATTCGTCTCGCCAAATTCAATATTCAACAGGAACCGGGAAAACAAAAATCTTACACGGTTGGCCTGACCACGCCCATCGCAACCATCACTTTATTCTCCTATCTGTTTTTCAATCACCAGATTGACGGTGATTATGGCGATCCAAGGACGGCATTGATGCTGGTTGCCGCTCTTGGTTTTCTCATGGTGAGCCCGATTCACTTTGCAAAATTCCCGCTATTTTCATTCAAATCCGGTCGGACAAATTCTATTCTTTTGTTGGGGTTCATTTTTTCAATAATCAGTCTAGCCATCTGGCAGGGATATGTGCTCATGCCCTTGGTTTCTATTTACATTGGGTGGAATATTGTACAATGGTTTATTAAACCGCATAAAAACGATGTCCCATCGGAGATCGACCCTTGATCCATGAATAAACGCAATATTTCTCTCTTGGTTGTGGGCTTATTTGTCGGCGCTGCAATCGGTGGCGTTTTGGGCAATATCCTGGGTTTGGCTCTTCCCGAAGGTGTTGTAAAAAACTTTTTTCTTACCAGCCTTTCGCTGGATCTGGGTGGTCTTGCCGGGAATGAAATGGGTGTGATCATTCTTGATTTAAAGATCATTACGCTGAAATTCGGATTAGCCATGAATTTCAATTTTACCAGTATTATTGGACTCACATCCGCCTATTACATCTTGAGATATTTTCGTTAAAATTTTGGGAGACAACATGACAAATGTTGATGTAAACTATGCCATGTTCAATTTAGGGACAGGCGAACTCGTTCTCATCTTTTTGGTGATCTTACTCCTCTTCGGTGCCAAGCGGTTGCCGGAACTGGCTCGTGGTCTTGGAAAAGGAATCAATGAATTCAAAGATGCCGTTGAATCCTCAAAAAAAGAGATCATGGATGCCAAGGAGAGTGCAGAAGCACCCTTAGAGAAAAAGGAAGAGGACGAAGGTTAACTTATTCAGGATGTGGTGCTCTTGCCGCATCGTCAATTATTCCGAAACTAAATTCTGATTCAATCGTAGTGAAATCAGATAAAAATCGGTCACAACCAACTTTTTTCAATCAATGGACTTTCAGCATCCCTGGTATCTCATTTTATTTTTAACCCTCCCGATATTGATCGGTTGGTATCGCACGTTCGGACGTAAAAAAGAAGGCACGCTCCGAATTTCTTCTTCCACCTTTATTTCTGAAGAATTCCGAACCATTGGCAAACGAAAACCCCGTTTTCTTCAAACTTTGTATTTAATGATCCTTTCTCTTGTGATTCTGGGGCTGGCTCGCCCAAGATTAATCGATAATCTACAGGAAACATCCGTCAGCGTTATCGATATGCTTTTGGTGTTGGATATCAGTTCCAGTATGTTGGCGGACGATTTTCCACCGAACCGGTTAGAAGCCGTAAAAAAGACAGCCAGTGAGTTTATCGGTGGCCGGAAAGAAGATCGGATCGGCATTTTGGTTTTTGCAGGTGAATCCTTTATTCAATGTCCACTCACAGTGGACAAGGACGTTCTCCAGTCTTTGATTAAAGAAATAACAATCGCATCCAAGGAACATGATGGTACAGCCATTGGTATGGCCATCGCTAATGGGACGAACCGACTCCGAAACAGTGATGTGGAAAGCAGGGTCATGATTCTATTATCTGACGGCAGTAACAATGCGGGAGAGATCGACCCCAGAACAGCCGCGGGATTGGCAGCGGAATATGGTATAAAAATTTATACCATTGGTGCAGGCACGAATCAATCCTACACACGAATTCCCGGGCGTGGACTGATCCGAAATGAGATTGATGAAGAAACATTACAACATATCGCCGAAGTGACAGGCGGGAAATTCTTTCGAGCCACAGATATTGAAGCATTGGCTTCTATTTATTCAGAAATTGATGAATTAGAGAGATCCGAGATTCAAGTGAAAGAATTCACACAATACAAAGAATTATACGGTTGGTTTTTGATTCCAGCATTTCTCATGGGACTTGGCATGGAAACCACTCGGCGATCCATTTTCAGGAGCAGAACCTGATGTCATTTCGTTTCAGTTGGGTTTTGGCATTTTTTATCCTGCAGATCGTTTTGTGGATCGTCTGGCGATTGAAGGATCAAAAAAACGATCCCATATTCCCAGATGCATCCGAAAAGGTGAAAATAGTTTCACGGTCCAATTTGGATAAAAACAGGATCCAATGGCGGAATCGACTGATCCTGATCGGATTAGCATTATTGGCACTGGCTGCATCAGGTCCCCAGATTGGGACTCGTGTGAGACCGATTGAAAGAAAAGGCGTGGATCTGGTCATCGCACTGGATACATCCACCAGTATGGATGCGGAAGATGTAACGCCGTCCCGATTGGCAAAGGCCAAATTTGAGTTGGGGCGACTCATCCGAAAATTGAAAGGAGATCGTGTCGCTATCATCGTATTTGCTGGATCCAGTCATTTGTATTTACCGCTCACCACAGATTACGAGGCAGCATTACTTTTCCTGAATGAAATTGATACGGACATGATTCCGACTCAGGGGACATCCTTGAGTTCAGCCTTGAACACTGCCATGACTGCATACACGGAAGAGAATGATAAATTCAAGGTGATGCTCATGGTAACCGACGGAGAAGATCATGAAGGTCAGGCTGTAGAATTGGCAGAAAAAGCAGCGGAAGCTGGACTGATGATCAATACCGTTGGCGTTGGTTCTGAAACAGGCAGTTTGATCCCTGTAAAAGGGAAAGACAAAAAAACGAGACAATATAAACGGGATCGAAATGGGAAACTCATTACATCAACCTTGAACGAACGGATTTTAAAAGATATTGCTGCTGCAGGGAATGGATCATTCTTCTGGTTTGATAATAATCGGGACACCCATGCAGATATCGCCTTGGCGATTGAGACTATGGAAAAGAAAACCATTTCCACCCATGAATTCTCAGAATATGAAGATCGGTATCAGTCATTTGCTTTGTTGGCTTTTTGTTTTTTGGTTTGGGGATTTGTTATGCCCACACGTCCGGGAGAAAAATCATGATTCGGTTTTTCTCATTACTCTTATTTCTTGGATTGGTTTTTGGTCAGGACAAAGGAAAGACAGCCTACGAAGATGGAAAATTCGACGAAGCTCGGGCTTATTATGAACATGTTCTGAAAAACCGGAAAAAAGATGACGCTGCCCATTTTGGTCTGGGTGCAACTGCCTATCAACAACAAGACATGGAAACGGCTGCTCGTTCCTTAAATAATGTCATGCATTCTGAGGATAAATCCCTGGCATCCAAAGCCATGTATAACCTGGGGAATATGTTCCGGGATCAGCAGAAAATGGAAGAGAGCCTTGGCTTGTACCGAAAAGCCATTGAATTGGATCCTACGGACGAAGATGCGAAAGTGAATTATGAACTCTTGAAACAGGTTTTACGGCAGCAACAACAGCAGCAAGAAAAGGATTCGGATAAGGATCAGAATCAGGAAAAACAAGACCAACCGAAGCAAGATCAAAATTCAGATTATCAAGACGAACAAAATCAGAATAAGGATCAGGATAAGGATAAGAAAGAGCAAGAACAGCAACAATCTCAATCCAACGAAGAAAAAAAGGAACAGGAACAGCAACAAACACAGGCAAAACAGGATGAATCACAGGATGAAAAGACCGATAAACAGATGCAGGCGGAAGCCATCCTGAATGCATTGAAAGACCAGGAAAAGATCAACCAGAAACGGCAAATCGCTAAATCCAAATCCCGTAAATTGGAAAAGGATTGGTAATGCGAATTCTTGGAATTATTCTGGCTTTGTCTTTTTCGTTCGCCCAAACGATCCAGATCTCCGTGGATCGAAACAGAGTGACCGAAGATGACTTGATCACTTTGTCTATTGAGGTGACTGGGAGCCAGGATTTTCCGCAAGTGGATATGAGTCCGGTGAAAAAAGATTTTGAAATCACCAGCGGACCCGGCCAACAAACCAATATCCAATGGATCAACGGTAAAATGACCAGCACCAAAACGCTCACCTGGACCCTGTCTCCCAAGCGGGGCGGAAACCTGGTTATCCCTGCGCTTTTCGGAACAGTGGGTGGAAAATCATTTCGTGGGAAACCCATTCAGATCCAGGTGAAGAAATCCACGGAATCTTTGGATAATTCTGTATTTATTGTAGCGGAGGTCGATAAAGAAAATGCCTACCTCGGCGAGCAGATAACATTGACCTATAAATTGTACAAAAATGCCAATATTTCCATTGAGCCATTCCAGATGCCGGAATTTCCCGGATTTTGGGTGGAAGAGTTATACACGCCCCAACGGGTTCAATACCGGAATGTGATGATCCAAGGTGTGAAGTACCAAATGGCGAATCTCGGACAAAAAGCATTGTTTCCGATCCCGTCTGAAAAACATGTGATTCCTTCCTTAAAAGTGAAGGTACAGGTGGAAACAAGAAAACAGAAACGCCGCCGGGACCCGTTCTTCGATCCGTTTTTCGATTCATTTTTCACCGAAACAAAAACAAAGGTTTTGAGATCAAAAGAAAAGAAAATTGACATTCAGCCATTTCCTGAACCACGGCCCTTTGATTTCAGTGGCGCCGTTGGTTCCTTTATAATTTCCTCTCATACCGATCTGGATA
>DQOT01000319.1 GCA_015658495.1 Fidelibacterota bacterium
AAAATAAAATCGCGTTTATCCGGTTCATAAAAGGATGTCTTGCATTTTTCGGTTTGAACAGGAATCTCATTCTGGTCACAAAAATGAAGAAAAAGTTTTTCTGATATTTTCCCCTTGGCGATATTTGTGATACGGGATTGGATATCTCGTAGGCTCATTCGATTGATTGTATAGGGCAAGCTAATGATTGCATATCTCACAGAATCAACAATAAACCGATTATAAATGCTATTCTCAATCTGAATTCGAATTATGGGGTGTCGCATGTTCCTTAAACTTACACGCCAAATAGGGAAAATAAAAAAGGGGCTGAATCAGCCCCTTTTAAAAAGAATATTGAGAAATTACCCTAAATATCTGCGGAGATTCTTGCTCCGTGACCTGTGGCGTAATCGTTGAATTGCTTTTTCTTTGATTTGACGAACACGTTCCCGAGTCAGGTCAAATTCTTCCCCGATCTCGTTCAGTGTCATGGCACTATCGCGGTTGATACCAAAGTACATTTCAAGAACGATTCGTTCCCGTTCCGATAGCGTTTCCAGAGCACCATTCACCTCTTCGGACATAGATTCCAGCATGATCTTTGCTTCCGGCTCTTCCGCTTCAGAATCTTCGATGATGTCCAACAGGCTGCTATTTTCTCCTTCCTGGAAAGGTGAATTCAACGAACTGTGGCGTCGGGAATATTGCATAGCCATGAGCACTTCATCACCACTCATTTCCAATTGTGCACCGATTTCATCTCCTTTGGGTGGGCGTTCTACCTCTGCTTCGAGTTTTTCTGCAGCACGGGTAATCTTGGTGATGGTTCCCACGCGATTCAGTGGCAAACGAATCAAGCGGGATTGTTCTGCCAAGGCCTGCAGGATGGATTGACGGATCCACCAAACGGCATAAGAAATGAATTTGAAACCGCGGGTGTGGTCAAATCGTTTGGCTGCTTTGATGAGCCCCATGTTGCCCTCATTGATAATGTCAGCGAGTGAAAGGCCATTGCCCTGGTATTTTTTTGCAACAGAAACCACAAAACGAAGGTTAGCTTCCACCAATTCTTTCATGGCTATCTCATCATTCGCTTGTATTCGGATAGCAAGTTCAACTTCACGTTCCGGAGGCAGTGGGTTAAATTTCCCAATTTCAGCCAAATACATGCTGATGCTTCCACTGGAGACTTTACTGGGTTTTGTTTTTTTCTTTATAGGTTTTTTTGCGGCGGGTTTTGTCGGTTTTTTAAGGACTTTTACTGCGACGTCTTGGTCTTTTTTTGTTTTAGCCAATTCAATGACCCCTGATTGAGTTGTTAATGGTTTGCCCGGCTTCGGATAGAGCCTGCGAATCTAGTAATAATAATTTATTTTATAAAGAGAATCTTCTGCGTCTCTAATAAGGCACTTGTACTCATTCTTACAAAATAGGTTCCAGATGAAACTGTTTTATTCTTTGTGCTTTTTGCATTCCACTGGATCTCAACTCTACCAATGTTGGGACCGGTCATGATGGTATTGTAAACTAATTCTCCTACAAGCGAATAGATCGAAAAATCAATAGTTTCATTGGTGGCCCCATCCATTGAAATGGTTACAGATCCATTGAATGGGTTCGGGTAAGCTGGATACATTTTAAAAAGTTCTGGTGCCAGAATATGGGGGTCATCTGATTCTGTGGACGCAAAATCCTGGTAATATGAAACTCCATTTTCATTAATTACAACCATTTCACCATTTGCAATCCCCAGCCAATCAAGATATTCATTCACCGGTGGCAGCGTCATGATCGCATAATGCTCTGCAGATTCTGCAATGGATAATCCATTATTACCACCGAAGATATACAGGTTTGTACCGTTTGAAAAAATAATATTTAACTGGGATAAAGGTACGCCCTCATTTACTAAGTTCGTCAATACAGTTTCAAGACCAATCAGAATATTAGCGCTTGCATCAATATTTTGCATGATGTAAAGCATGAGCAAATCAGAATCAACCACATTACTCCACCCATCATCTTGCCAGGATCCTCCCCCAAAGGTTTGGGGTTCATGGTCAATTAACCAGGAAATATCTGTCCCATTATTGGTGATCAGGTTATACAAAATATCTTTATTCACGGTCCCATTATGCACAAGTGAATAGGATTGGGCATCCTCATAAAACATGAAAGGATGGGGATTAGGAATTGCATTGGTTCCGGAAGTTGCTAATCGAAGATGCCCAATACCAATTGTATGATTATCTTCGTCTATCAAAGTTGAAACCGAATTCCAATATGTGATCGAGTCTTCTATTGCTGGTGATTCGGATCGATAGATAGGAGTTACTGAATCGGAATTGGCTTGGTTATACCCCAGAAGCGCCCAACCATTTTGCATGGTTTCTGATTGATAGTAAAAGGATGTGAGTTCATCCAGTATTATTAATCTCTCTTCAGGTGGAAGTGTGGAAATGGAATGGCCTGATTTTACACAAACGGCCCAGAGCCGGCATGCGTGGAGGGGTTGATAAAGGATCCCCAATACGAGAGCAAATTGGAGAATGATTCGCACAGTCGAGAAATTAGATAAAATAGCATTTTAATTCAAAGCACTGAAATGTGCTTAATTATTTTCCAAAATGTATTCATTCACATGTTTTTCAAGAATGTCCAATGGCACAGCGCCATTCCCTAAAACCACATCATGAAAATCACGAATATTGAAATCGTTTCCCATTTCTTTTTCTGCTTTGGCTCGGAGTTCACGGATCTTCAATTCGCCTATTTTGTAAGCCAAGGCTTGTCCCGGCCATGCGATATACCGATCGATCTCAACGGTCACATCATTCTCTGTTTTGGCAGTATTTGAGAGCATAAAATCGATGGCTTCCTGTCGTGTCCACCCCAACGCGTGCATTCCCGTATCTATAACCAATCTGCATGCGCGCCACATTTCATAGGTGAGCTGACCAAACTTGCTGTAGGGATTATCATAAAACCCCATTTCTTCCGCTAATTTTTCGGAATAAAGTCCCCACCCTTCCACAAATGCGGTATAACCGCCATAACGCCTGAATTTTGGGATATTCTCTAATTCCTGTGCCAGGGTGATCTGGAGATGATGCCCGGGAACCGCTTCATGAATAGAGAGCGCTTCCATCTCATACTTTGGACGTGTTTCAAGTTTGTATGTATTGGCCATGAAAAATCCAGCTCGACCAGCTTTCTGTGATCCAGAATAATAATAAGCCGTGGGTGATGCTGGTGCCTGGTAATCCGGGATCGGTTTTACACCGTAAGGCAATCGTGGCAGCAAACCGAAAAATTTGGGCAGTTCTGCGTCTGCTTTTTTACAAATCATTCTATATTCATTTAACAACTCATCTTCCGAGGTAAAATAAAACTGGGGATCGGTGCGAAGAAAGGTCAGGAATTCGTCGAATGATCCATTGAAGTCAGCCTCATGAACCACTGCCATCATTTCAGCTCGAATCCGGGCCACTTCATCAAGTCCAATTTGGTGAATTTCTTCAGCCGTTTTGTCGGTGGTTGTATAACTCTTAATCTTGTACTTGTAATAAACGGCACCATTGGGGAAATACTCACAGGCAATGGATTCCCGACAAGCGGGCAGGTAGGACTCATTGAAATAAGTGAATAACGATTCATAAGCCGGATAG
>DQOT01000107.1 GCA_015658495.1 Fidelibacterota bacterium
AAAGGCATAAAGACTCTTTTAACCTATGATATAACCTCTTCAAAGGTACGGAACCTGGACCCGTCTAAAAACCCGTCCGAGTTGTCAATTGCCTGTGAGGATGCCATGACGAGTTTGGAAGATTGTTTTTCGGAACGCATGGAGATTTATAAATCCGCAACAAAATCATTGCAGAATAAGAATACGATTTCCCTCAATATAAATGATGACAAGATGCTGTTTAAACTGGTTGAAGTTCCAAAAGAGAATAAAAAAGATAAAAAACAGATCATTGAATGGGCCATCAAAAAGGGACTCCCCTTCCCTGCAGAAGATGCGATTTTGGACCATACACCTGGATATACCGATCATGTGAATGTTGGCATTGGTGATAATACAGCACTCATTGGGATCAGCGCATTATTAAACGAATTGGATTGGGAGATTCGATGGTGGCATCCCACGGCACAATCCGTTTTCAATGCCTTTACCTGGAACTACCCTGAACATCGACAAAAGACAACCCTAATCCTTCATTTTGGAGAGAATACCAGCCTGCTAATCGGGTGTGTCCGCGGAACAATTCGCATTGTTGAATTACTGCACATTGGACTCCAGAGCCTGACGGATGCCTTGAGAGACCAGGGACATTCTACCGAAAAATGGCATGAACGAGGTGCATTTCAGGTGCCGGAATCTTTTCTTCGGGCTATGGGTAAAAAAGTCAATTCTGGTGAATTTGATGATATTTTTCGTCCGGTATTTGACAGTTGGCGTCAGGAAATTGACCGAACGATCAATGGTATCCGGAAAGATTTTACAATTTCGGATGATACGGAAGTTCTATTAAGCGGTTCTGCAGGAGATATCCTTTACCTGGATCAATTCATCGCAGGCATCCTGGGCCTTCATACTCAATATTTGAATCCTGTTCGAAACCTGGCATTTTCTCCCAGCGAAGATGAACGGGGAAATATCCCCTTCCACCCCACGCTGCTCACTGCAGCCATCGGCTCCGCCCTGACGCTTTCCGGCACAGTGAATGTGCTGCCCATGACCCTGAAACAAAATGAGATTTTCCGCTGGGCAAACCGGATCAGTATCCCCATTGCGGCAGCATTATTGGTCATTCTTTTTGTTATCACAGGGATAACGAAGGCAGAGTTCAATACTATGAATTCTGAAATCCAACCTCTTCAGGAAGAAACAAGTGAATTGTCTTATGTCCATGAAGAGCATACTCTCCTCACTAGCAACAAAAACAATGTGCAAGAACAGCTTGCACTCTTGAGTTATGATACGGAATATTTTCAGCGAGTTCTGGCCATTACACGATTCCTGAGTTTTAACACGCCCAAGGAAATCATTATGGGTAATGTGAGTTACCAGCAAGGATGGGAAGTAAAGAAATTTAAAAAAATGGGGCGGGACCTTGTTCAACTGGTGGAAATGGAAGATGAGGATAAGCGAACCTTGCGAATGGTGGGCAATGTAAAGGCAAATCCGGCCTTGAAGGACCGATATTTCAATAATTTTATCTCGACTCTCGAAAATTCCGGTTTATTTCAATCCGTGAAAGTTATCTTTCAAAATTCGCAGGCCAATATGGGATCTCACCGCTTACAATTCGAAATAAAGTGTATCATTTGATGGGTGATTTATTAAAAAATCAACGGAATCTTTTCGTGGCCATTTTCAGTGGGATGATGCTGATGGTTTCGATCTGGTATTACGGATTTCATCAAAGCCTGGCATCTGCATATACCGATATGAAAAAATCTCAAAAGAGCCTTGTATCCAAGCGAAACAAATATAGACGCATGGAGTCGGAAATCATCAATATCCAGGATGAATGGGATATTCTGAATGATGAGTTTGAAACGGTCATCCGCCGAATCCCAGATAAATTATCTTTTGATAATGTATCCAATGCCCTTTATAACATGATGAAAAATAATGGATTGTCTATAAAAAATTATTCACCATCCAATATCGCTATTGATAAAAAAACAATTCTCATCCCCGAGAGTGGTGATGAAATCATTATTGAGAAGATTCCCATCGATATTGAGGTTAAGGGGACTTTTGTCAATTTTGGAAAATTTTTAGAGACTATGTCTGAAAGCCGGTATCGACTCACAGCATCCAATATCGATATTGTGCAAAAGGGGAATTCACCCGCCCAGATCATAAAATTCATTTCTTATGCCTATTTTCAAACTGCCGTTTACCACAAACCTGTGGTAAACGTGACTAAACCAAAGCCGAAAAAGAAATCCACTTCTAAAAAACTGGCTAAAACCTCATCAAAAAAAATAGACCGGCCCAAGGATGCACCGGATGATGTCCCTGACTGGATGTTTGAACCGGCGACAGAACCGATAGTAGAATCTGGGTCAACACAGAAGAGTGAAACCAAAACTCAAAAAAAGACCAATAAAAAGAACTTACCCCAAAAGTCGGATACAAAAAATAATAACCAAAAAAAATCCAAAGAGCTATCTCCTGAGCGTGTGGGTAAGATTACCGAAACAATTCTTACACAATTAAAGCACAGCGCATATATTCTGGATGATTTAAAGTTTATGATTGACGATTATGATCCCAATTATACTGATGTGATTCAACTTCTTTTGGAAAACAATACCATCGCTTATAACGACAAGAACGAACTTTTTATAGTAGAGGTAGAGTGAGCATAAGCAACAATATTCCCATCGATCCCGGGTCGAAATTCTCTACTGACATTGGAGAGGTTTACTGTCATTCCCTTCTGGAAAATAACAGTGATAAATCCGCTACAATATATCACAATTGGTATTTGAATGGACAGATGAAAGCAAAATTTCGGATCCGTGTGAGAGATGGGAAGGATATTCCTGCTGTATCCTACCGGGAAGTGGAAACAAGCGATAAGGGGACATGGAAGGTTGAGATTACTGATGGCTATAAAAAGATTTTAGATACCATCATTTTTGAGTTAGTTTAAGGTGTAATCCGTAATGACTACGAGACTCAAAATTCTAATAGCTGGACTTGTCCTGTCACTCATCTATGCTATCAGCGATTATATCATGCGAAATAGTGATAAGCCTGTTGTAGAGGTAAAGCGGGAAGTTAAAAAACGGGCAAAGACGGCACGCGTTGACCTGAACCGTATAGCTACAAT
>DQOT01000091.1 GCA_015658495.1 Fidelibacterota bacterium
ATTGATCGGTTTCAATGGTTCCAAATAATTGGGATCTTCCGTATCATTTAACACCTTCCATTTTGGATCAAAGAAGTCATATCGCAATCCAATATTGACAATCACCTGGTCCTGCTCAATCTTGTCTTGTAGATAGATAGACCATTCGATGGGCTCCCTGCCATCCGTTCCAAATGTATCGTGTTTTGGTGATTTTATTGGATTCAGGTAGTAGGGTTGAAATGCGGTACCACTATTGTATTGCACCGTCAGATCAGACATGGTGATATTTGTCAGGCGATATTCAAAACCGGTTTTGACCTGGTGCTCTTTATTAACTTGACTGGTCAATTCCCCTTTCAACGTTCGGACCGTGGACTTACGGTTGTAAATACCCATGCTTTGCCCACCAACATTAAAATTATTTCCTGAAGCGTAATCAAAGATCCGGGGGTCTGCTTCGTAAAGAGTCGTATCGAGGTGAGATGTAGAATAGTTATCATCACCATATTCATCAATTATTTTTTTGTAAAAAGTTGAATCATCACTCAAATGGGATCTATAATGATTCTCAGCCTGGGAAAACATGACACTGGCAAACGTGGATTGATTCAAAGATAGATCTGCTCGAAATAATTTACCATCATTCGTGGAGAATATATGGGGTCGTCCGTCCGGGTTCCACCGATAGGAATGGGAATAGGATTGGGAATGTGTATTGCTGACCATTTTATTGAAACTCATTTTTAAATAGGGCGTTACTTTCCAGGTCAGTTTAAATTGCGTTGAAATTTGTTCACTCCAATCCATGGGAACCCAGTCAAAAGCATCTGCTTCGCGAAGGCTGTCGATTAAGAGCATTAAAGAGTCATCTTTTGCGGGTATATAATCATTCCCAAGCTTACCATGATTCGGATTCTGGGTATTCACCACTGTTTCATCCAGGATCCAATTATTCAGGCCATCCACCCAGACAAAGGAATTGGGATGAAAAATCCGCTGACCATAAAGATATCCAAAGTCTTTTTTATATCGTCCCGAAGCAAAAAAGGAAATTTTTCCCGGGAAAATTGGGCCTTCAAAATTTCCTTTGAAATCTGAAATATTATTAAAATTCAACGTCCCAAGTTGTGGGAATACATTCTGGGCTATTGTGTCCCTTACACCACCAGAACCCCGGGAAACCACATCCAGGTAATTTCCTTGTGAAAGATAACTCCCGCCATTTACAGAAACATTTCCTGAAAAATTGCTGTAATCGCCGTCTTTCGTGATGATATTTACAATACCAGACATGGCCTGCCCGTATTCAGCATTAAAGGTACCACTGATGAATTGCAGTTCCTGGATGGCATTATTCTCAATCTCAACAGCAATCCCGGCGTTATAAGGATCCGTAACCGTCATGCCATCAATCATATAGGAGATTTCGCCGCCTCTTCCACCCCTTACGTGCAGTTCACCCCCTAAGGACACAACACCGGCCTGGAGCGCCAGTACATCCTCGAACTCTTCAACGGGGAGCATATCCACTTCTGCACTGCTGATATTGGCCTGGGAATAGGTTACATCCGACTGGATAATGGCACGCTGGGCCTGAACCACAATTTCTTCTAATCCCACGACACTTTCATTGAGAGCGCCATCCATTGTAGTGGTTAGGTCCACCCTGATCCTTACATCATTCATTACTAATGACTGATATCCGATCATGGAATAGCGCAATGAATAGGTCCCGGGCGAGATTTGCAGAACATAGAAATTTCCGTCAATGTCTGTTGCAGCACCCAATGTTGTCCCTAGGATCATCACATTGGCGCCGATGAGTGGTTCGCCCGTTTCTTTAGACGTTACCCGTCCTGCCAATTTCCCAGTCGTGCCCCCAAAGGCGAGACTCCATAAAAAGCATACAGCGAGGAGGTAAAAACGACCTTTTATTGCCAATTTCTCTCTTTTATTTAGATATTATGAAAAAATGATGCGGTTTATTTAACCAAGACTAGTTTTTTCACTGAATGATAAGCGGGGCTTTTCATTTCATAAAAATACATCCCCGATGGTAATGAAATTCCTTGATCAGAAAGCCCGGACCACCTGATGTGATATATTCCCTGATCCATAGTGCCATTTACCAAAGTAGCCACCTTTTGGCCTATGATGTTGAAAATGGATACGGTCACGTCAGAA
>DQOT01000033.1 GCA_015658495.1 Fidelibacterota bacterium
ACGGAGTGCTGCAGCAGAATCGGTGGTGAAAAATGGATTTCCTGTCCCGCCGGCAACAATCACAATCCGACCTTTTTCAAGATGCCGAATGGCACGGCGGCGGATATAAGGTTCAGCCATTTGGGAAACACTAATGGCGGATAAGGTTCGGGTTTCACACCCCACTTTTTCCAATGCATCCTGAACAGAAATGGCATTCATGATGGTGGCCAACATACCAAGATAATCGCCCGTAACGCGATCCATCCCTTTGCTGGCTGCTTGCATACCACGAAAAATATTCCCGGCACCAATGATGAGTCCAATCTCAACACCCAATTCGTGGATGGACTTTACCTCTTCAGCGAGGTAAGACGCTTTTGCAGGATCAATGCCGAAACCCTGATCGCCAGCCAATACTTCTCCCGAAAGTTTCAGGAGAACGCGGCGATACAGCGGTTCGGCCATGGAAGAGGTTATGCTTGGCCGTTACTGGAAGGATCGGTCTCGCCAATGGCGAACCGAATGTAACGATTGATGCTTATATTTTCACCCAATGTTGAAATGGTTTCTGTGAACAGGTCACGGATTTTTTTGTCCTGATCCTTAATATAGGTCTGATCCATCAGGCAAGATTCCTGATAGAATTTATTAATCCGACCTTCCACCATTCTTTCGATGATATTATCTGGTTTCCCTTGAGATTTAGCTTGTTCGGTGAAAATATCTTTTTCACGAGCCACCACATTATCATCAATTGAATCACGATCAAGTGCAATGGGGTTGGTTGCAGCAATCTGCATGGCAAGGTTGTGAGCCAATTCAGTGAATCCGTCTGTATTTGCAACAAAATCGGTTTCACAGTTCAGTTCAACCAACACACCCAAACGTCCGCCGGCATGGATATAGGAATAAACCAATCCTTCCTTGGTTTCGCGAGCACCTTTCTTTTCGGCTTTCGCAATGCCGGATTTACGAAGGTGGTCAACGGCTTTTTCTAAATCACCTGCGGTTTCCACCAGGGCTCTTTTACAATCCATCATACCTGCGCCGGTTTTATCGCGCAGTGTCTTTACGAGTTTTGCATTAATACTCATTTTAAATTATTCTTCCTCTTGGGTTGTATCTTCAGAAACATCTTCACCGTCCAGAACCTCTGGGGTTTCTTCCCCGACAGGGTTTTCAGCAGCCACTTTCACAACTTCTTCAGGTACCGATTCATATTTCACTTCACCATCTGTTGCAAGTTGGGCGGCTACTTTTGCTTTTATATTCTTTTCAGATTTCTTTTTATCTTTATCCGCTGCAGCGCCATGGGCTTCATTAACGGCATCTGCCAAGGCTGCAATGATTAATTGGATAGTCCTAATAGAATCATCATTGGCTGGGATTGGGTAATCCACATTATTTGGATCCGTATTTGAATCAACAATTGCAATTACAGGGATATCCAACCGCTTAGCTTCACGAATGGC
The DNA here is from genome assembly GCA_015658495.1 of Fidelibacterota bacterium. Taxonomy (GTDB): domain Bacteria; phylum Fidelibacterota; class Marinisomatia; order Marinisomatales; family UBA1611. The sequence goes on from DQOT01000033.1 coordinate 1,455, forward strand.
TGTGTCTTCATACTGGGCATCCACCACAATAATTGCATCCGGTAAACGCCGCATGTCTTTAATACCACGATGCTGGTCTGCCAATTTCACTCGCTCACGGTTGAGCATCTGGGTTTCTTTCTTGGTCAGGTTTTCATAAAGGTTTGACCCCTCTTTTTCCAGCATTTTTAATCGCTTAATGCTTTTCTTGATCGTGGAAAAGTTGGTCAAGGTTCCACCCAGCCATCTTTCTACGATATAAAACATGCCGCATTTGTCTGCTTCTTGCTGAACAATGTCCTGGGCTTGTTTTTTAGTCCCGACGAAAAGGATCTCACCCTTTTTGCTTACGATCTCATTCACAAAAACAGAAGCTTTGTTGATTGCTTCAATGGTGGATTCAAGGTTGATAATGTGTACCCCATTCTTTTCTAAAAGAATATAGGGTTTAAAATTTGGATTCCATTTCCGGGTCACGTGCCCAAAATGAGCGCCGGTTCCCAGAAGATCTTCAAATTTGACTTCAGCCATAAATAATAATTAACGTTTAGAGAATTGAAAGTTTTTACGGGCGCCAGGTTGACCGGGTTTTTTCCGTTCAACTTTCCGCGCATCACGGGTCAGGAATCCTTTTTCCTTCAGGATAGGACGATAATCATCGTTCACCCCCAAAAGCGCACGTGAGATTCCCAGGCGGATGGCACCGGCTTGACCAGTGAGTCCACCGCCATTCACATTGATTTTAATGTTGTAAGATTTCTCACCTTCTACAGCAACGAGAGGTTGCATGACAACCGTCGCTAATGTTTCCCGGCAAAGATAGTCGCGGAAAGGTTGACCATTCACACTTATGTTTCCCTTACCGGGAGTCATAAACACGCGTGCGATCGATCTTTTCCGGCGGCCTGTGCCGTAATAAGTTGCTTCTGACATAAATTTACAGTTCTAATGTTTGTGGTTGTTGGGCTGCGTGTGGATGATCCGTGCCAGCATATACTCTCAAATGAGAAAGGATACTCCGTCCCAAGCGATTATGTGGCAACATGCCTTTGATAGCATTTTCTACGATCCGTTCCGGATGTTTGCGGCGCATTTCTGCAACAGATGTTTCCTTGCCGCCACCGGGATACCCTGTATGACGGAAATAGGTTTTATCTGTTTCTTTGGATCCGGTCAACTGGACCTTATCCGCATTAATGACCACAACGCAGTCTCCCATATCCATATGCGGTGTGAAATTCACTTTATGTTTCCCACGGAGGATCTGGGCAATTTTAGAGGCGAACCGGCCGAGAGTCTTCCCTTCAGCATCAGCGATCCACCAATTTTTTTCGATTTCTGATTGTTTTATTGATATAGTCTTCATTTTCGTTTCGAATAAAGCCCGCGAAATTAGACCTTCTTCACCACCTTGGTCAATAAATAATCTAATTAAAACTTATGCTCATTGAATTGCAATTTGTCCCCGGGAAATTGTGAGTTCTATTTTCCCTTTTAATTTCTCACCATAATAAGGAGAATTGATCGATCTGGAATGCACATGTTCTTTTCCGAAAGTCCATTCAAGATCCGGATCTAATACAGTGATCTCTGCTTCTTTTCCTGCAGCAAACAGGTCCGGATCAAAACCCATGATGCCTCGGGGCTTTGATGTTAACATTCCAAGTACATCTTTCAGTGCCAACCCTTCATCACCCACAAGGACCTTATTCACAACTCCAAAACAGGATTCGAGCCCGATCATGCCAAAAGAAGCCAGATCGAAAGTTGTTTCTTTATCTTCGATGGTGTGTGGTGCATGGTCTGTGGCAATGCAATCGATGGTGCCATCCTTCACCGCCTCGATCAATGCTTTCCGGTCACTTTCAGTTCGAATTGGTGGTGCAACCTTGAGATTGGTATTAAAGGATGTGAGTGCTTCATCATTAAAGAATAAGTGATGGGGTGTTACCTCTGCTGTCACTTTTTTATTTTTTGCTTTCATTTCGCGAATATGGGATACAGCTTTCCCAGAACTCACATGGGGAACATGGAGTCTTGCACCCGTGAATTCAGCTAATTCAAGGTCACGATGGACCATGGCTGATTCTGCCAAATCGGGATTCCCGGGTAGCCCCAGATGATTTGATACAATTCCTTCATGCATTACACCTTCGGCACGGAGACATTTATCTTCTGCATGGTTAATGACAGGAATATCCATCAATGTGGCGTATTCCAAAGCGATTCGCATCATGGCACCATCCTGGATGGGCAAACCATCATCACTGAAGGCTACTGCACCTTCCTTATGCATGAGTCCCATTTCTGTCAGGTCGTTCCCGTCCTGAGATTTGGTGACTGCACCAATGGGATGAATATGGATGGGGCATTCTTCTGCTTTTTCACGAATAAAATTTATGGATTCCGGTGTGTCCAAGGGTGGATTTGTATTGGGCATGACGCAAACACGTGTAAATCCACCCGCCATGGCTGAACGTGAACCGGTTTGTAGCGTTTCTTTATCTTCCCTGCCTGGTTCACGGAAATGGACATGAACGTCACAAAAACCATGTGTGATCACTTTGCCACTGCAATCGATGGTTTCTGCATCTTTCGGTGCAACCACGTCTCCAACGGCTGCGATTTTTCCATCCTGCACCCATACATCGCCGGAAATCGTTTTGCCATGATGCGGATCAATGATTGTCCCATTTTTTAGGATGAGGTTTTTGGCTATCTTTTCAATTCTCATGATTCATCTTCCTCACTTGATTTCCCACCGCAAAGCAGGTAAAGAATTGCCATACGAGACGCGACTCCGTTTAAGACTTGATTTAAAATGATGGCTTGATCTCCATCTGCGACAGTTCCGTCTATCTCGACACCGCGATTCATGGGACCGGGATGCATAATGACGATCTCTTTCTTATGATGATCCAATCTTTCCTGGGTGATCCCAAACATGGCGCGGTACTCCCGAATCGATGGAATGAAGCCAAGTCCCATTCTTTCTCTCTGGATCCTGAGCACATTCAGTGCATCCTCCCATTCGATCACCTCATCAACATTTGTGTTCACATTCACACCCAGATCTTTTATAAAGGGTGGAATGAGATTTGGCGGACCGCAAAGGGTCACTTCAGCACCCATGATCAGGAGTCCGTATATATTACTCAAAGCCACACGACTGTGAGCAATATCACCCAAAATTCCAATTTTCAGTCCTTTCAGTTTCCCAAATTTTTCGTGGAGGCTCATCATGTCCAAGATGGCTTGCGTTGGATGCTCGTGTGTGCCATCTCCCGCATTGATGACCACGGAATCAATGAATTCTGTCAAATGTTTCGGCGCACCCGGTGTGGGATGGCGCATGACCACTGCATCGATTTTCATGGCTTCAATATTTTGCGCTGTGTCCTTGAAACTCTCCCCTTTTTTCAAACTGCTAGATGATACGGAAAAATTCACCGTGTCAGCACTTAACCGTTTCTGGGCCAATTCAAAACTGATTCGCGTTCGTGTAGAGTTTTCAAAAAATAGATTTACAATAGTGACGCCTTGGAGTGAAGGCACTTTTTTAATAGGACGATCTAACACTTCCCTGAATTTGAACGCCGTATCTATGATGGTTTGAATATCCTCAGCTGGATAACCTTCCAGCCCAAGTAAATGTCTTTGCCGCAACATCATGAATCCTGGCTCCTTAAAAGGTAAACACTGTCCACATCATCCGTTTCTGTCAGGGTCACATTCACGTGCTCCCCTTCGTGGGTGGGTATATTTTTCCCAACAAAATCGGCCTTGATGGGAAGTTCCCTGTGTCCGCGGTCCACCAAGACCGCCAACTGAACTTTTGCAGCGCGGCCAAAACTATTCAACTCATCCATAGCAGCCCGAATGGTACGGCCTGTGTATAGAACATCATCCACAAGTATCACGATCTTGCCATCTAAAGAAAATGGGATATCAGTCCCTTCAATTTGTGGCATAACCAACCGTTCCCGGAAATCATCTCTATGGAATGTTATATCTAATGATCCTTGACTCAATTCTACCCCGCTGATCTCCCGAATCTTTGTTTGGATTCGGCCAGCAAGTGGAACACCACGATTATGAATCCCAATCAAAACAATATGATCAGGATTTTCATTTCGTTCAAGGATCTCATGACTCAAGCGGGTAATGGAACGACCAATTAATTTAGCATCCATTAATATTTTATTGATCATTTTGTCTCCTTTTGTCCAAAAA
>DQOT01000060.1 GCA_015658495.1 Fidelibacterota bacterium
ATCCTTCACCACCACTTCTGCCCGGCCTTCCGGTGTCATGGGACCCAAACCTTGTTTCATCATTCCGAAACAGAAATTGCAGCCCGTGACCACAGTATCTGCACCGGATTCAATCACTTGTTCAGCCCGTACCAAGTGCGTCCGACCCTTGGTTTCTTTTTTCCACCATAAGACACCACCGGCACCGCAGCACAATGTGTTGCGTCCGCTTTCGTCCATTTCCTGGAAATTTGAAGAGGCGGCTTGAATTGCAGTTCTGGGTTCATCAACAATGTCCAACATACGCGACAAATTACAGGGATCATGATAAGTTACTTTTCCACTTTCACCCATTTGGACCTTGATCTTCTCCTCCTCGATCAATCGTCCAATCACCTGTGTATGGTGTTCAACTGTGTAATTGATGGCATCATACTTGCGGTATTCCTTCCCGAGATTGACGGCACAATGGGGGCAAAGCGTTACAACTTTTTTCGTGTCTGATAGCTGTTCCATATTATGCTCCCGCAGCATGGTATAGGTTAATTTATCACCCAAGCGATTGGCAGGATCACCGGAACAGTGCTCTTCGGCAAGAACACCGTAGCTTACTCCGGCTACATCCAGGATCTTGGTAAAATTTTCGACTGATTTATTGAAATTTGGATCTAATCCATGGCGTGCAAAACACCCCAACCATAGGACATATTCCTTGTCGGGTGTAAAAGACGGAAATGAATCGGCAAAAGGACTAGAAGAAGCGCCTTCCGTATTCCCCGTTTCCTGGAGGTTGGAAAATAATTTCTGGTATTCCTGTGGAACGCGACCTTCAACCAAGACTTCCAACCGTCGGATCTCATCTGACTTTTCAACTTGATTTCCTACGGGACAAACCTCAGTACAAGCCTGACATGTGGTACATTCCCAACCAGCTTCCACATTAATCTGATCCAAAATAGCTACATCTTTTCCTGTCAACAAAGGTTCGCGCAAATCCATGATAAAGTGGTACTTGGGATCCAAGATGCCCCCACCGCGGTTTGCCGGACACACATCCGTACAGCGGCCGCATTCCACACAGGAAAAAATATCCAATACCTGGTTCTTCGTCAGTTTAGTTAAATCGGTGAGCATGGTATCCAGGTCATCTTCATCCCCTTCAAGATCAATATGAACAGGTGTATGGTCCGGTTGATCAAATGGTTTGAAAAAAATATTGAATGGAGCCAATACCAAATGAAGGTGCTTGCTGCGAGGAATCAGGAACAGGAAAGCAAGAATCAAAACACTGTGTATCCACCAATTGGCTTTCCACACGAGTGGTGAAATGTCTGTCTCACCATAAATATAAGTCGCCATCAATACGACGATAAATACAGCCACCAGTCCGGATGTAAGAGAAATTTTCCCCAGGACTTTGGGTCGAATAATGAATCTGCGATAGGTGAGGGAAAGTATGCCAAAGATGACAAGGATCGCAAAAGGAATCACAATATAGGAATAAATATGATGTGCGGATTCAGACAGGAATGGTTGGTAGAAACCAGTGGCAAAATGGTCGATAGTCACCAGTCCAAAGACTAGAAATCCCCAAAAGACCAATGCATGCATTAACCCGGGAAAAGGACGCTCCCGGATTACTTTTTCATGGAGCAGGACTTCCCGGAAAACCCGAAACAATCGCTCTCCAAACCGATCGAAAGGAAATGAGCCTAACCCCTTTTGTACTATGGCAACTCGCCTTAAAACCTCGTAACCAAAAGAGCCCAGTGCGGCCAGGGTTAATCCGGCTAGAATTATTTTTTCAAGTGGAGAAAAGACAATATCGTGCATTCGACCTGTTGATCAGCTTTGAAGCGCTGCAATGAGTTTGGGTACGATTTCCAACACATCTCCCACCACAGCGTAATCTGCAATTTCAAAGATCGGTGCTTGGGGATCTTTATTAATGGCCAGAATATTTTTTGACCCTTTCATGCCAACCACATGCTGGATGGCTCCGGAAATTCCCAGTGAAAAATAGAGTTTTGGTGAAACAGTTTGCCCAGAACTTCCAATCTGGCGAAACGGTTCCACCCAACCGGAATCCACCACAGGCCGACTGGCGGATACCTCTGCGCCCAGCACTTTTGCAAGGTCAAAAGCCATTTGAATATTTTCTTCTTTTTCGATTCCGCGCCCAATAGATACGAGCAGTTCGGCAGATTCAAGGTCTACACTGCCTGCGGCTTCCTGGAAGGGTTCTTCCGATTCAGCCCGAACCATGGATGAATCCAAATTCACATCAAAAGAACGGGAGGAGCAGGAACCGGAAGCCATGGCTTCTTCGCTGAACATTGCAGACTGAAAACTCAAGATCACTTGATCTGCTGAGGTTGTCACTGACGCATTCAATTTCGCATTCAAGACTTGTTTCACAAACCCATCTTCCAAAGAAATAATATCCGGAATAAACGGAATATCCAGTTTAGCACTGACACGGGGTATGAAATCCCGCGTTTGATAAGAGTGACCAATCACAACGGTTTTGGGTGATTCAGATTCAATCACCTGTTTCACTACTTCCGAATACCCATCCGCGTTATAAGATGATACAAGGTCATGATTTACCGTTATCACTTCAGTTAAATCAACACCTGATAATTCTCCAGCCAAGGCACCTGCATTAGATCCTATAGCTAAAGCAGAAACAGAGCCACCCATTTTTTGAGCTCCTGCAATGGCCTCTTTGCTCATGCGGTGGAGCGAACCGCGATTGTCTTCCAATACAACTAATATATCCATGATCTACAAAACCTTTATTTCTGATTTTAATATTTCAACAATTCTGGCAACGGCAGAATCCGCATCACCTTCAATCACTTCAGTCTGTTTGGATGTTTGGGGAACAAATATCTTTTCAATAGACTGTGATTTCACTATGGACTGGTATTCAGATGCCGGGACAACTTTGATCTCTTTTTTCTTGGCACCCATGATTCCCCTTAAAGAAGGATAACGAGGGGTGTTCAAGCCGGATTGAATACTGATGGATGCGGGCATAGGCAATTTCACCCATTGGAACCATCCCGATTCCAATTCCCGTTTCACACGGATGGAGCCATTCTGTACATCGGTTTCCATGGCGAGAGTTCCCGTGGACATTCCTAACATTTCGCCGATCAAAACACCTGTCTGCCCCATCCCGGTATCATCAGATTGGAGTCCAGTGAGAACCAAATCAAAATTTTCATTCTTTAGAACGGAAGAAAAACTTTTTGCAATAGATAGGGGATCGGTTTCGATGGGTCCATCTTCTTCAAGATAAATACCCCAATCAGCGCCTTTGGCAAGCCCTTCACGAATCACTTTTTGAACACGGGCTGGTCCCATGCTTACAATCACAACTTCACCATCGCCCCTTCTCTCTTTGATCAATAGGGCTTCTTCAAGGGCAAAGTTGTCCGGTGGATTCATAACAAAGGACACCTGTCCCTCATCGATCCAATTGTGATTCCCAGAAATCGGTAAAGCAGATTCAGAGCCGGGGATTTGTTTAACTAATACAGCAATCTTCATAAAAATTCCTATAGGGATTAAGTAAAATAACCGGGTTAATTTAAGCCGTGAATATAATTGGAAGACAGGGGAGCCACCAACCATCATGAGAGATTTTTGGGTACGGATTGTATTAGAAATTATATTCTTTTTAGGCAGTATCATTTTTTTGTTTTCACTCTGGATCTTGTGGGGAAGACAGAGTTATAAAAATTCCAAAAAGGGAAAATAGTCATTTTGCAAAAAGTCTTTGAATTTTCCCAATGGTTGTTATAGCTTTCCCGTCCTATCTTTAGCAAAGATAGTACATCAATCTCACTAAACCTCAATCACATAAAGGAGGAGCAATATGAATAAAATGCTCAAAGTTTTTCTTCCATTCACCCTTTTTACGGGATTATTGTTTTCCCAAAGTATTGAAGCAAACTGGCAATTGAATGCTGCTATTGTAGAATACACCTATGTTGTTCGCGATTCTGCAAGCGCTGAAGATGCAACTGCCGTTTACGAAGTTTCCGGTTCCTGGCCAAGTTCTGCTGCTGCTGCTGCCGGATATGGATATACACGTGCCTTAGTAGAATACGACGTCGGTGATACAATCACAACCGTCTTAGTTCCACTCGTTAATGAAACATTATTGGCAATGTTTGGCGTAGCAATGAATGTTAATCTGAATGATGATAATACTTTCACAATCAATGATGGTAGTACCTATCCAACCACAGAAACACTAAATTGTTCAACTTATGCCACTGTTCCTGCTGTTGCAGAAAATGGGACTTGGATAGGCACACCTGGATTTGATCACCCAGATGATGCAAATGCACATTCTATGGGTTGGGGAATATCTTTATCCAGTGTTTTTGCACAATTTAACGCTCCAGATCTCGTTGGTGGAACATATGGTGTTGATTATGGTGTCGGTACAGACATGGAAAACTGGGGAATGGTTACAATTGATTACACAGATGCAGATCATGGAACACCTACCGATCTTGAAATTTACTGGGAAGCACACGATGGCGTTGCCAGTGGACTTGGCGTCGATGATGCTAATGAACTCAATGGGGTGACAGGTATCCCTGTTGCACCTGCTGATACAGTAACAATTGACAATATGGAGATGTACTTATACTACTATGCAAATGAACTATGGGAATCATTAGGTTGGACAGGTGACAGCGCAGGGTTTTCATTCCCAATGCTGGGTGGCGGTGGCCATCCCATTGATCCTGATGACCCGGATACCTATGAAATTAATCCAATAACAGGTGATACAACCCCTGCTGGTATAGTTGCTGCAAACTGGGGCTACATATTTGACCCCATGGGTGGCGACGGTGCACTTTTCAGTGGAGATGAACCCTTAGCGCCTACAGGTTATTTCTTTACCGCCAATTTCCTGGAAGCAGCATCAACTTTCTCTGCAGTGATGGGTGCTCATCTGGCTCTTGATCCTACTAATCTTATGGGTGCCTTGGCTGCTGCGGCAGATTCCGTTGCATTTATTTACGTTGACGCTGCAACATCAGCTGCGATTGGTGCATCAGTTGCTAGTTCTTTGTTTGCAGATTACGTTGCGTGCCTGGGTACAGGCGCATCTCCAGAAGTTTGTGCTGCCGTATTTGCAGCCGGTCCAACAATGGCATTGATTGGTGTTCAGCAAGCATGTGATTATGATTGTGGTGTAGATGATTCCGGTTGGGATTATGATGCTGATGATGAAACAGGTAGAATGGTATTTGAAATAGATAACAATTGTATTCCAGACAATACCACGCAACGCGTAAGAACTTTCTGGGCAAATACTCAATTAGAAGTGGATGAAGAAGCACCCTTGGCTCAGAAATTTGAAGTCTATGGAAACTATCCAAATCCATTCAACCCTTCAACACAAATCAAATTCGCAACAGAGAAATCATCTGATGTGACCATTACGATTTATTCCATTTTGGGTCAAGAGGTTACCGTCCTTCAAAATGGAATTCTCAATGCTGGTACCTATAATATTTCCTGGTTTGGTACAGACCATTACGGAAATAAAGTACCCAGCGGAGTGTACTTTTATGAAGTCCGTTCCGATAATCGGATTCAAAAAGGAAAAATGTTGTTGTTGAAGTAAAATCAATCGCACATATATTTAAAAATAAACAGCCCCGTTTTTACGGGGCTGTTCAGCATATAGCATAAACATCATGAAAAAAGTTACCGTTTACGCCATATTAATCGCATCGACTCTTCTTGCCCAAAAAGGAACACTTACAGGAAACGTGCTTGATGCAGCCAATGGCTCGCCCCTGATTGGTGCTAATGTTTCCTTAGAAGGGACATCTCAGGGTGCAGCAACAGATACTGAGGGCCGCTATACGATTTTACAGGTTGAGGCCGGTGAACAGACTTTGATGGCATCTTATATCGGATACCAGGTCTTAAAACAAGATGTGATCGTTAGGGGTGGAGAAACCCTGTCAATGGACCTGGAACTTGAACCGGAAGTGATCCAAATGGAAACCTATGTGGTCACCGCATCAAGACGACGTGAACGAGTTGAAGATGCACCAGCAGCAATATCTGTTATATCCAAAGCGCAAATTCGACGGGAGAGTAATACGAATCTCGGCGATTACTTAAAAGGAACAAAGGGAATCGATTTTACACAATCAGGTATTGACAGCTATAATATGACGGCTCGCGGTTTTAATTCATCATTTAGTTCTCGTCTCCTCACACTAACCGATGGTCGCATGGCCAATGTGCCTTCCCTGAGACTCACAGCCTATAATGTTATACCCGTTTCCTTTGAAGATGTAGAACAGATCGAAGTTGTCCTGGGCCCCGCTTCGGCGCTTTATGGGCCCAATGCCCATAGTGGTGTTTTGAATATTGTGACCTCTTCTCCGATTCGCACTCAGGGAACAAGTATTAACATACAAGGAGGTTTATTAAGCCAAACAGATACAGATCTATTAAAAAAATTCACTTTTAGAACAGCGCATAAGTTTGGAGATTTTGGTTTTAAGGTCTCCGGGGTGGCCTTAGCCGGACAAGATTGGACTCATTTTAACCCTGATGAATATGAAGGGCATGACCCATTATTCATTGGTCGTCCCAAGTATAAACATGACCGACTGGATCGAGGTGGATCTCTTGCTGAAAATGAAAATCATAGATTTACGACTGAAATGATTAAGGAGTTAAAGGAAGAAGGAGCCGATGAATCCTGGGTCGGTTATTATTGGGGAGATAAAATTGAATCAATCGGTGAAGATGCATCTCCCTTAATAACACAGGAAATGGTTGATGATGCAGCTGATGATGAATTCAACAGGTACGAACTGGATAATGGTACAGTTTTATGGTTCGTCACAGAAGAAAAGATCGGGTTTGTATATGCAGATGGCATCGACAATGATGGTGATGGCGATATAGATGAAGGGATTGATCTATATGTTGATGACGCATCTGAAATATGGTACGATGGCGTAGACAATGATGGCGATGGCCATATTGATGAATCTGATGAACGAGGAAGTGCGTGGTTAGATCGATTCGGAAATACAATTACAGGTATTCCCTATGCCACGGTTTTTTCAAATCCTGATTCTGTCTGGACCATCATGGATTCCACTCATAAATTTGGATTTGGAGAATACAAATACGACTCCAATGGCAACATCGTTTTCGATACAAACAAAAATGGTATTTATGATGATGATTGGGGTTCAAATGGAATGGATGATGATAATGATTGGGGGCTCTATAGGGATGAATTAGGTAACGCCTATGATATACCTTTTGAACCCTTTACAGACTTAAATGGCAATGGAGTGTACGATGCTGATGTTAGAGAAGGGTATGCGGATATTTTTGGTACCAAGGTCTTGTTAGATTTTGGTCTGGATGGTTTACCAGACACAGGGGATTTTGGGGAAGGGAATGGTGTATGGGATGGAGAAACATTTGAAAACCTGAACGGCAATACTGAGATAATTGATGGTGCTAGTGTACCGATCTGGGATATTTTTAGTAATAATGATACAGATGGAAATGGCCAACCCAGCCCCGGCGAAAATGGGGTAGATGAGTTTGATGAAAAAGATTTTACCATCGATTATGGTGGACTTCCCCATGTATATAAAGATGCGAATGATGATGGTATCGATGATTTCCCCGAATTCAAAGTCCGGAATTATCGCTATGACCTGCGCTTAGACTGGGAGCCAAATTCGGATCTCACCGTGAGTTTATCCCACGGGTTTGCCTGGGCAAGAAATATTAACATTACCGGTATCGCACGGTATTTAGCCGATGGCTGGATTTACCGATATTACCAATCCAAGATTCGTTATAAAAATTTCTTTTTGCAAACTTATCTTAATTCAAGTTATTCCGGTAATCCCAGCCATCCCACACGAAATCTCGCAACCGGGAGTCTTATTTATGACCGCTCTAAAAAATTCAGTGCGCAATTCCAGTATCTTAATGAATGGAAAGGTGGTGATATTCGCTTTGTTTGGGGAGTCGATTATTTTTTGACTTTGCCAAATACACGAGGAACAATTCTTTCGGATAAAAACTTTTCTGACAATCGGGATAACAACGGGAATGGTGAGGCAGGCTCTCCTTATGTCTTTGATGATGGCAACGATGATACTTGGTACAACCCGGGTGAAAGCTATACTTCCTGGCATACAGATGACGGTAAACAGTTCGGGACGATTAAAGATTCGACTGGACTGGCAAATGATGGCACCATTATTTATGATGATGCCGTATTAAGTGCTATCGCTGATGGCTTTGATAATGATGGTGACAGTGATGATTACCAGGACTTGAACGGGAATGGTAAACCGGATTATGTGGATTCGGATGGCAGCGGTGAATTTGAATTAGGAGAAACGGTTGAACCTGGGGTTCAATGGATGGGTGAACAAAGATTTCTAGTTTATGCAGACGGTATAGATAATGATGGCGATGGCAAGATTGACGAAAACATTGATGAAGGCATTGATGAAGCCGCCGAGGACAACCGCTATACTGTGAATGAATTGGGAGCTTATTACCAAGTCAATTGGAAGCTGAATAAAAAGTGGGAATTCATCCAGGCAACACGTTATGATATTCATGACCGTCTCACCAATATGATTGAATTCAATAATCAAGGTTATGGTATGGGCTACAATCCATTTGATTGGAAATTTGATTTTAACCGCAAAGAAGGCGTCCAGCTTTCACCCAAGATCGGACTCGTATATCGACCCAAACAAAATCAAAATTTCCGTCTCACTTGGGCTACGGCATTTAATACACCGTCTAACCAGGCACTTTTCCTGGATATTTTTGTGACACGTGTTTCTGTATTTAAAGTCTATGCCCGCGGTGCTAGCGGCGGATATGTTTTCCCGAGAGATTCTTTGGGGAATCCGTATTACTACAAACCTTACGAAGGGAAATATGTACCGGTAGATACCAGCGAAAGTATTTTTTTCTATCCATCAACTGATCCAAAAATTCCGGGTTTCTTTGGACAAAATGTGACAGACCTTCCAGAGATTGAAGCTGAG
>DQOT01000073.1 GCA_015658495.1 Fidelibacterota bacterium
TAAAATGTTCAAAGGATTTATTCGTATCCACAAAAACATCGCCATATTTCTCATCAGGTTTTGGTTTAGAAATGCTCACTTTCTGAAGCCAACAGTGAGCACCGGAAATTGGATCAGGATTTACCGCATGGGTAATATTTTGATGGACACCGCCATCCCGCCACCAAACACGATTCGTGTCAGGATCTTTCGATTCCCACGGCTCTATTCCGCTCACCGTTCGCATCTGCCATTTCCCATCACCCATGTTTCGTATGTCTACCGTATTGCTCATGAGACGATTCCCTGCGTCTTGCTGACGTCGCCATCTGCCAATATGATGGGAACAAGCCACCACGCCCGGCTTAATGGCTTCCGTCACCCAAACTTTATCAATGAACCACCCGATTTCTGTTGTGATTTTAAGTAAATCGCCATTGTCCACTCCAAGGCGTTTTGCATCTTTTGTATGAATCCAAATGGGATTTTTATGGGCGATTTCCGTAAGCCATTTCGCATTTGCTGATCTGGAATGAATATGGGTGGGTAACCTAAAATTTGGTAACAACACACACTCATTTTTGCTTGTATCCAATTCGTCGGGATGCACATGGCTTTTTATCCGGTAGCCCGGCGTTGCATGCTCCGGATAGCCAAAGTCCACCATGGTTTGGGAATAAATTTCCTGCCGTTTGGATGGCGTAGGAAATCCATCATAATTTTTTCCATCCACACGAATGCCAACGATATTTCCGTCTTTTTCAATCTGCCCGTTGGGCTTCACAGTTGCTTCATTATCATCAATCTCTTTTTCATTATTCCGGTACACTTCATCATCCACCATAAAAGCTCCAAACTTCCGCATATACTCCAAAGCAGATAGGCCTTCTTTTTCAGCTACTTCAGGTAAACCCTTCGTGTGCTCAAAAATGTATTGATAATATTCGTCAACATTAATTTTTTCGCCTTCGCGATAGGGACTCATAAAGTGCTTCCGGATGCCCAAATCGCCATCTTTGTCAATTCGCCAGGACAGTTCGATCCAGAATTCATCTTCTTCCCATACTTCGCCCGGGTTCACCTCATAAGTGAATTCCACTTCTTGTCCATCGCGGCGGGCTTTTTCTCTCAACACCGGTTGGCGGAACGCGATCCAAACCCCAGACTGCGTTTCGTAAGAATTAATATCATGCCTTTCCGATGCATGACCCATGGGGAGTACATAATCTGCGAAGAATGCGGTCTCATTCCAAGTCGGTGTCAAGGCTATATGACAGCCAACTTTTTCAGCATCGGATAACATTTCGATCCAAGAAAAACCATCAGGAAAAGTCCACACCGGGTTAAATACGCGGGTGAAATACACATCCATAGATCCGCGTCCATCCTTGATTAAATGGGGCAATATCTGACTCATTTCATAATGATTCAATGTGTATTCTTTCGACCACGCCAATTCATTCCATGCGTCGGGACCCGGTGGTGAATCAAAAAATTCAGGATGAAATTTATTCCATTCACTGGGAGATGTTCCCCCTTCGGTTCCAACGGAACCGGTTAAGACATTTAA
>DQOT01000341.1 GCA_015658495.1 Fidelibacterota bacterium
ATGGGATGATTGATTTGAGCGGATTTACACATCGGAGCCAAAAAGAAATCTGGACACATTTGGAATCGCAAATAAAAAACTACTCTCCGGGAGAATGGATATTGTGTAAAGGTTTGGATGTGGTTTTGGTGCCTGACCTGGAACCGCCGCACATCACTTACCTTGATTCAATCGCACCCAACAATCCCCTTTTAATTGCCTCATTGAGCATGCATTCCTTCTGGGGAAATACACTTGCGTTTAACGAAGCAGACATCAATCATGAGACACCAAATCCAAATGAATCCAGTTTTTTTGGGAGGGATCATTCTGGAAATTTGAACGGCTATATTTCTGAACAGGCTGCGTTTCAACCTTTCAAAGAAACTGTGATCAAGGCCTTGGGAAATGATATCCTGAAAGAAAAATGTGTCAAAGTTTTAAATGGGTATGCGGCTCATGGAAATACGTCTATTACATCTATGGGAATCACCACAGATGATCCAAATGTGATACGCCTGTATGAGCATTTATCATCCGAAACGTCATCCTTTTTTAATTGGGTTCTTGAAAAATTTGGATTATTACCCAAAAGAAAACCTACTGTTCGGAATTTTGTTTTTGTCAGAGATGATGCGGATCACCTATTGCCAGAATCATCCAATAATGGTGATGACTTTTTCAAAATGATGGGCGTGAAATTCTGGTACGATGGATCGCCTTACACCGGTTCTATGTATTTAAATGAGCCGTTTAAATCCTCTGCTGTAAACCAAGAAAAAATCCATGTGCCCTCAGGGTACTCGGGTAAAGCATTATGGAATAAGGATGAAATCGCTAATCGAATCCAACGATATGATTCAGCCGGTTGGCAGGTTGCAATCCACACTCAAGGTGACAAAGCCATAAGCGAAACATTGGATGCTTTTGAAAAATCAGGAATCTCAAAATATTCCCGACATCGACTTGAACATTGTTTGCTTCCCGAAAAAGAAGCAATTCAACGAATGGCCGAACTTGGAGTGAGTCCCAGTTTTCATATTAATCATCTCTGGTATTATGGTGAGGCTTTAGAAAACCATATTATTGGACAAGAACGAACCGGTAGGATTCTTCCATTAAAAGCAGCAGAAAATAATTCTCTCATTTTTTCACTTCACGCGGATCAACCCATGTTTGAAAGCGACCCATTGAGCTTACTCCATACGGCAGTAAATCGGAAAACGAGAGATGGGCAAATAGTCGGCAAAACTAATAAAATAAGTGTCGAACAGGGTTTGAAATCGCTCACCATTAACGCTGCATGGCAGATTAAGATGGAAAATAAGATTGGCTCCATCAAACCGGGGAAATATGCGGACTTTGTTATTATAGATCAAAATCCGATGATGGTTGATCCTGAAAAGATCAAGGATATCCACGTGTTGCAAACGATTGTGAACGGGAATACTGTTTATAAAAAAGATTGAAACATCACAAAAGCTTAGGAATGGTAACTTTTTTATCGTTCTTTTCTAATACTAAATCACCCAATTCCTTCTGGGCATTTAATTCCCAAGAAGTAAAAAAGAATATTATTATAAGTCGAGTGAGGATTAATAGTGGTAGGAATCGCTTCATAATAACAATATTACACTCCACAAACCTAAATATCAAAAAATAGCGTTACAATGTGCGAGCCTCGGCATAACTTGGCCATTTCGCTTGTTCCTCCGCTGTGAGCTCCAACCGAAGCGTACCCATTAACAGGTCACCAAGAGGAAGCAGAAAGTTGGTGTTGGCGTCGTTATCTATATGGTGGATATAATGATGATGATCGAGAAACCAGAAC
>DQOT01000346.1 GCA_015658495.1 Fidelibacterota bacterium
AGTTTTCAATCACCTTTGGGGTTCATCTCCTTTGTTCCAATTGTACCAACCTTTAAATAACTGGAATTATGAAGATCACAATTACGCTCAATGTCCGTACTTTCATAATGAAGAATCTCCATGGGGTTATAAACTCCAGCATTGGCATGAGGTAGATGGCAGGCAATACCGTGCCTGGAAGCATATATCCGATGTTATACTTTCCTATGTTTATGATTATCACGCTGATGGATTCAGGTTTGATGTAACAGGAGGAATTGGATGGGGAGGGGATGAAAACGGATCATCATTTTATGCTGATTTATTGGATGATATAGATCCGTCTTTTATTTTAGTTGCGGAAGAAGACAATCCCTATCAAATCATTAATTCGGATTTTGATGCTGGGTGGGAATGGTCATACCATCACGCAATTTTCAATAATCTCATGGGATATGCATCAAACATGTGGGAGGTTCAAAACCATTTACAATGGTGGTCACAAAACTGGTCAGAACACACCCAGCCATGTAATTATACTGTAAGCCATGATGAAACACGTATTATTTATGAAGCGCTAACTTATGCCAATATGAATTTGGAGGAGGCATATAAAAAGTCAAAATTAGGAGCTGCAGCACTGTTTACCGGGACGGGAACACCCATGATATATCACGGCCAGGAGTTTGGACAGAATTCACCTGTAAGCCTGGATCCGCAGCCACTGCAATGGGAGAATCTCGAGACCCCTGAAGGAGTGGATCTCTACGATTTTTTCCGGAAGCTCATCTGGCTTAGAAACAACTGGGCGGTCATCAGAGGGCCGAACCTTGGAATAATTTATATCAATAATTCACAAAAAGTAATCGGAATGAAACGCCATGATGACAGTTTAGGACAAACAGTGTATACGGTCATGAACTTCAGTGGAGATGACCAGACTATCAGTGAACTGCCATTCCCGTATGCCGGCACATGGTACGAATTCACGGAAGACAGCGAACTGGAGTCTGAATCAGGCAGTTATACTGATTATACCATTCCGGAATCAACTTCGCGCGTGTACACAAACTTCCGAAACTGGGGTGACGAAGCTCAAGCCGTCATGGTACATCATATTGCTGGCTGGAATATCGTTGGCCTTCCCTTAAATGTAGATGATGCGTCACCTGGATCTCTTTACCCGAGTTTTGTAGAAGGAACTTTGTATGGTTTTGACGGGTCTTATTACAATACTGGTGAGCTCACAGCCGGCAATGGTTACTGGCTGTATTTTAATGAAACCGGTGATATAGAATTAAATGGGACCAGTATAGACCAGATCACAATTAGTCTTAATCAGGGCTGGAATTTAATAACCGGCATTACCATACCAGTCGAAACGGAAATGATAGGTGATCCTGAGGGAATTCTTGTTTCCGGGACCATCTACGGATTTGATGGATCTTACTTCAATGCTGCAATCCTGACCCCGGGAACCGGGTATTGGGCTTTTGCTTCTGCAGATGGAGATATCACAATTCCAAGCGGAAGTCGCCAGGCGAAAACCAATTCAACATTTGTTTGCCGCACCAAGGGCGCTAATTCCATAACCCTTAATAATCAAACTCTGTACTTCGGCCTGGAAATACCTGGAGAAGAAATACTGAGTTACCAGTTACCTCCAAAACCACCAATAGGGGCATTTGATGTGCGTTTCAGCGGTGATTGGAAATACTGCGGAGATTCTGGCGTGATTGAAGTTATGAACACAAGAGAAACCCTGGTCATTGAATACAATGTAATTGGTGGTGAGCTATGGGAACTGGTTGATGAAAATAGCGGCATTGCGGAGTTGCAGGGTAGCGGGCAGATAAAGCTCCATGGTGATGTTTCACAATTGGAGTTGAGAAAATCCATATCAGATGTTATTCTTAAAACATTTGTCCTCCATCCTGTATTTCCCAATCCTTTTAACCCGGTCACAACGATCCATTTCACTGTGGGACAATCAATCGGAAAGGTAGTTGAATTAACTATTTATGATATTAATGGCCGCCTGGTGGAATCATTGGTTAATAAGGAATTAAGACCAGGTGAATACCGAATGAAATGGGATGGTGTGAATCAACCCAGCGGACTTTATATTGTCCGTTTGAAATTGGGAAAAAATGAACATTCACAAAAAATCATGCTATTGAAATAATCCTATGAAAGTTGCCCTGCTCACAAACGAAATGCCGCCAATAGTATATGGAGGTGTTGCCACATGGATCCTCAATTTTATGCAGATGTTTCAGGGAGATCCG
>DQOT01000384.1 GCA_015658495.1 Fidelibacterota bacterium
TATGTTTTACATTTTTTTCATCTAGTTTGTCCGAGATTGTGGATTCCTTAAATTCGACCTGTTAACCGATGAGCGCTTTGACGTATTCCATACAAACAATGTGTTACGACTATTCATAAAGCTAACCATTATTAAAACCAGGTCTCCCTTTGTTGAAAGCCACCCAGAGGGAATCAATAACGGCGACATTCTAAATCTAAAAACCCCGCCCAACCTGTCCGCTGGTAGAGCAGCCATTTATATTTTATATTTTTTTCATCCAGTTTGTCCGGGATTGTGGATTCCTTAAATTCGACCTATTAACCGATGAGCGTATTGACGTACTCCATACCATAAATACTGTTTTTTATGCATTCCATAATGGAACAGAGATCAAAACTTTTTAATCCGGGCCAATTATGATTACAATCGAACTTCAATCCACCATCAATACTTTTTGGGATGATCACATCATCCCTGTTCTTATTGATTATATCAAGATCCCAAATAAATCTCCCTCCTTTGATCCAGGCTGGAAAGCAAGCGGACACATGGATCGTGTTTTAGAACTTGCCACTGATTGGACGAAATCGCACATGCCGGAGAATGCAAAACTTTCTGTAAAACAAGCGGATGGCAGAACGCCATTGATCCTGGTAGATATACACGGAGATCGGGACGGAAATATTCTCATGTACGGCCATTTGGATAAACAACCTGAAATGGATGGTTGGGACCAGGGGTTGGGTCCGTGGATGCCTGTAATGAAAGATGAAAAACTCTATGGTCGCGGAGGTGCCGATGACGGCTACGCATTGTTTGCATCACTCTGCGCCGTAAAGGCGCTGAAGGAACAGGGTGTTTCGTTACCCAGAATTTTGGTTCTGATCGAGTTCTGCGAAGAAAGCGGTTCGCCGGATCTGCCCCATTATATGAATCTGTGTGCAGATATCATTGGTTCGCCGGATCTGGTGGTCTGTTTGGATTCCGGCGCAGGAGATTATAAACGATTTTGGACCACCACATCTCTCCGTGGGTTGATTGGCGGAACGCTCCGTGTCGATGTGCTCACAGAAGGTGTTCATTCTGGTGGCGCCAGTGGTCATGTACCCTCTTCGTTCCGTATCGCAAGGCAGCTTCTTTCCCGATTGGAAGATGAAAACAGCGGTGAGGTTTTATTGGACGAACTCAAAACAGATATTCCTGATTACCGAATTCAAGAGACAGAGAAGTTCGTTTCTATTTTAGGAAATGAAGTGGTGGAAGAATTTCCCTGGTACGAAACCATGAAACCATCAATTGATGATCATGTTGAAGGTGTGCTACGTCGATCATGGAAGCCTGCTTTATCGGTGGTTGGAGCAGATGGTTTGCCGCCCTCGGATAATGCGGGGAATGTATTACGGCCTTATACTCAACTCCAACTGTCCATGCGAATTCCACCTATAGTGGATCATATCAAGGCGCAGGCTGCCATTGAAAAAACACTCACGGACAATCCGCCATACGGGGCCCGTGTTACGGTCCATTTTGAAGAGCCCGCTTCGGGGTGGAATGCACCGGAAACTGCAAACTGGCTTGCGGAGGCTATGAATCAAGCATCAAAAGAATTTTTTGCAGAGTCGGCTTGTTCTTTATCGGAAGGTGGTACGATCCCGTTTATGGCTATGCTGGGGGAACAATTTCCCGCTGCCCAGTTTGTGGTTACCGGTGTGCTGGGTCCCGGCTCAAACGCCCACGGACCCAACGAGTTTCTTCATGTGCCGTATGCGAAAAAACTCACCGCCTGCGTGGCATCAATCTTAAACGATTTCCCGGCGTAAGGCTTTGACCGCCCGGCTCGGTCTTATTTTATTATTGGCATTGATTTCGGTCAGTACCACATCGTTGGTCATCCGCTATGTGGCAACCGTTCCGGCTCTGGTTCTCGCATTTTGGCGCATGTTTACTGCCAGTGGAATGCTGTGGGGTTTTAGTGTCGCAAAGCCACAGGACTCGCTTTCACTCCTCAATAAAAAACGGATTATTTTTGCTGGAATTTTCCTGGGGTGTCATTTCGCCTGTTTCTTTGTGGGTGTTCGCCATACATCCATTGCGAATGCCACGCTCCTGGCAAATATGGGACCAATCTTTACCCTGTTGATTGCACTGGCGCAGAGACGAAAAAGTAACACCATGACCTATCTGGGGTTAGGAATGGCGGTTGTTGGTGCCATTATTATCCAGGCGAATGATTTTTCAATCTTAGGTGGTGAGAATTTCTTCGGGAATTCCCTGGCGCTTTTGAGCGCACTGTTTTTCGCCTTAACCTATGTGGTTGCTGAAGCGATCAGAGTTGAAACAGGAAACATTGTTTATGGAAGGGCTTTATTTCTTGTTGCGGCTATAACCTTACTTGTGATTGCAGTTTTATCCGGTAATTCAATTTTTGATTTCCAGCCACAGCATATTGTTTGGTTACTGTTTCTTGGGTTGGTGCCATCCATTCTCGGACACAATATGTTGAATTATGCTGTAAAATATGTTACGCCAACAGCTGTTTCATCCGTGTCGCTGGGCGAGCCAATAATAGCATCTTTATTTGGATTGTTTTTATTCGGAGAGGCTATCCCCGTTAGTGCCATTTTGGGTGGTCCCATCATTTTGATTGGTGTTTATATTATAATAAATAATCAGGTGTCTGGTGCCAACAATTAATGATGGAGCTGTTTATTAGATGCTTTGTAAAGCCTTCTATTAATCTAATTGTGGTTTATTATATTCCGTCTCAAAATTTAACAAAATTTTATTATCTTAAAAAATCCGTTTAAAGAAAGCCCGTGAGCAATTTAATTAAAAATGTTTTATTGAATAATATCAGGCAGGATATTTTTATCCAAGATGGTTTGATTCGATCCATTGGGGAAAATCTCAATATTGTTGCGGATAAAATTTTAGATGGAACAAATAAAGCGGTCATTCCATCTTTTGTGAATGCCCACACCCATAGCGCCATGACGCTTATGAGAAGTTATGCGGATGATATGCATCTCCATAATTGGCTGGAAAATAAAATTTGGCCTTTTGAAAAAAACATTACAGAAGAAGATGTGTATTGGGGGACGCGTCTTGCTATTATTGAAATGATCAAATCGGGGACAACCCATTTTAATGATATGTATTGGCATTATAACGGAACGGCGCGCGCTGTGATGGATTCCGGTATTCATGCGAATTTATCCAGTGCATTTATTGATTTAGGAAATGAAGAAACATCAAAAATACAAATAGCTGAACAAATTGAAATTTTTAATAACAGACACGAATATTCTTCAAATGTGACATTCACACTGGGGATACATGCCCTTTATACCGTGTCAGAATCGGGTGTTTTATGGGCAAGAGATTTTGCGAAAGAACATAACTTAAAGATTCATATGCATCTTTCTGAAACTCAGCGAGAGGTAGATGAGTGGGTTGAACAGACAGGCATGCGTCCGGTTGATTATTTAGATAGTATCGGATTGTTGGGACCAAACATATTGGCGGCTCATGTGAATTGGGTGTCAGAAGATGAAATAAAACGACTCGCTGATCATAATGTTGGAATAATTCACTGCCCCACTTCCAATATGAAATTGGCATCCGGTGTTTTTCCTTATCAGCGCATGAAAGATGCTGGCCTTCGAATCGGTCTTGCCACAGATGGTGTTGCTTCTAATAATAATGTTGACATGCTGGGTGAAATGAAAATGGCTGCTCTCTTGCAAAAATCAAACAATCAAGATCCAACCGTTATGCCTGCGGGCGAAGCTTTTTATTTAGCCACAGAAGGAAGTGCGTCTCTTTTTAATCTAAGTATGGGTACAATTGCAATTGGGAAGTCTGCAGATTTATTGTTGGTGGATCTAAAAAATATCCATCTCATTCCGAATCATCATTTAATCCCAAATCTTGTTTATTCTGCCCACAGCGATTGTATTGATACTACTATTTCAAGAGGGAATATATTAATGGAAAACGGCGTTGTTGATGATGAAGAATATGTGATTGAACGCTTTCAAAATGCAGTTGAAAGCCTTGTGGACAATTATTCAAAACATTCTTTTAATAGGAAATAATTAAAACATGAAAAGTTTATGGAATGATCAAGAAGCAAATCAATTTATTGGCGATTTGGATTTAAGGGTCTATACATCGAGATTGCTGGGGCAGGATGCTACTCTTGTGCTTCATGGAGGTGGAAATACATCAGTTAAATCTTCTGTAAAAAATTTATTCGGGGAAGAAGAAAGTATTTTATTTGTAAAAGGAAGTGGCTGGGATTTAGGCACCATCGAAGCAGAGGGCTTTGCGCCGGTTAAAATGGATATGCTTCTCAATATGGCAAAACTGGAAACGCTTTCTGATATTGATATGGTAAAATACCAGCGATCAGCCATGATTGATCCATCTGCCCCAAATCCATCTGTAGAGGCAATTTTACATGCGCTTATACCTTTTAAATACGTGGACCATACACATGCAGATGCGGTGGTCACTATTTCGAACACAGAAAAGGGTGAGGAAATTTTATCTTATCTTTATGGGAGTCGCGTATTATTAATTCCCTATTCCATGCCTGGATTTGATTTAGCCAAAATGATTTATAACATGACCCGGGGTGTGGATTGGCAACAATTAGACGGGATGATTCTTTTGAATCATGGTGTCTTTACCTTTAATAATGGCGCTAAACAATCCTATGAAAAAATGATTGAATTAGTATCCCAAGCAGAAGATTATTTATCGGACAATGGCGCTGATTTGAATATCCCTTTCCAAGATGTTGAAATTGATTATATCCAAATTGCCAAAATCAGAAAAGCTGTTTCCACCCTTAAGAAAAAACCGATTATTGCCAAATTAAATTCATCCAATAAGTCAAAGTATTTCAGTAAACAAAATATAGAATCCATTTCTCAACAAGGGCCTCTTACACCAGACCATGTTATTAGAACAAAGCGTATTCCTGCAATTTTGACTGACTCATTTAAAGATGATTTGGACCATTATATTGAAGAGTATGTTTCTTATTATGAAGAAAATAAAACGGATGAGATTTGCCTAAATCCCGCGCCAAACTTTGCAATCCTAAAAAATAAAGGCACCATTAGTTTTGGATCAAATGTTAAGGAAGCGATTATTATTCAAGACATTAATGATCACTCCTTTGAAGCGGTTTTAAAAGCTGAAGTGATTGGCGGATTTAAAGCATTGGGTGCTAAAGATATATTTAATGTTGAATATTGGAGTCTTGAACAAGCCAAATTGAAAAAGGGAGCATCTTCACCTGAATTTAATGGAAAGGTTGCCCTGGTGACCGGCGCAGCAAGTGGGATTGGAAAAGCTGTTGCAGAAATGTTCATTCAAAGGGGTGCGGCTATTGCGGCGCTGGACATAGATCCCGCCATCTCAGACATATTTCATGCACCTAATGCGTTGGGACTTCCCTGTGATTTAACAAAAGAATCTGAAATCAA
>DQOT01000347.1 GCA_015658495.1 Fidelibacterota bacterium
ATGGCGGATAAAGAAAAATCCCGGGGCGACCTGCTCACCGAACAGCAGAACCCGGCCACGGCAGACATCGATGCCAAATCCATACCCGAGATCCTGGAGATCATTAACCGGGAGGACCAATCGATTGCCGGGCACGTAGCCAGAGTCATTCCCGAGATCACCCAGGCAGTAGAACTCACCACAGCCGCCATTCGCAATGGCCACGAAATTATATACATCGGTGCCGGTACTTCCGGCCGCCTGGGCGTTCTGGACGCCTCGGAAATGCCGCCGACATTTTCAGCACCGCCGAGCTGGTTCAATGGCATTATCGCCGGAGGCGAAGATGCCTTACGCAAATCCATCGAAGGGGCGGAGGATCAACCGGATAATGCAGTTAGAGATTTAGAAGAATTTGGCCTAAAAAAAGGTGACGTTGTCATCGGCATCAGTACCAGCGGCGCGGCGGCCTATGTGCAGCGGGCCATTGCTTACGGCAGGGAACTCGGCTGCGGCACCTGTTATATTATGTGTACCCCGAAACCCTTCTATGAAGCCGATGCTGACGTGGTTATACGAGTAGAAACAGGCCCGGAGGTCATTACCGGTTCTACGCGCATGAAAGCCGGAACGGCCACGAAACTGGTTCTGAACATGATCTCCACCGCCACCATGATCCAACTGGGCAAGGTCTACGGCAACCTCATGGTGGACCTCATGGCTGTGAACGAAAAACTTGTAGACCGCGGCACGCGCATCATCAGCCAGCTCACGGACCTGGATCATGACGATTCTCAAAAGGCCCTCTTCTCAGCGGATAAATCCGTGAAAAAAGCTGTGATAATGGTGAAGAAGAAGTGTTCGCTAGATGAGGCGGGAGAACTTTTGGCAAATGAGAAGGGACTGTTGCGGAACATCATTGGACCAAAATAATAACAACTGAACCATTATGAACACCCTCACCATGATCGGCGCTCTTCTTTTGGTCTTCGGCCTGCTAATGTTAAGTATCCGGCTCATGGCCTATAACCGTAAAAAATACAGCGCTGCAGAAGATACATCATCTTCCTACCAGCTCCCCGGTGGCCTGAACATGTACCGTGTCCTGTCCATTATCCTGATCCTGGCGGCCCTGGCCATCATATTCTTTTTCAATGATTAAATTGCTGACAATTATTTATTTAAATGTATCAAACCTCGCAGCAGCGGGGTTTTTTGTTTTCCCACATTTGTACTTACATTCCAGTGTTATGAAAGTAAATCGTATAATAAAATTAATTCTTTTAACTCAAACTGTAGCATATTCATACATATTTGCTCAAACACAGGTGGTTGTCAAAGAAGTGATGTTCATGGATGCACCTTATATCGGGGAAGTCATAACCACAACGACTAAATATGTAGCGGAAGGGTTATTTAGGCAGGAGTCTGCTATTGATGTAGATCGGTTTTTTATTCGGTTAGCCATGGGTGGAAATAAAACCCTTGGATCTATTTTAGATGGGAAAAATGAAATCCGGATAGTTTATAATGCGAAAGATGAGGAATTTGCCCAGGAAACATTTGATATGATTCGTGATAATGATGGTAAGACAAGCTTGCAGGGGATGAGACAGTTTGGTGTTGGTGGTTCTAATAGAAGAGAAAATTCAGATCAGGAGAATACAGACGATGATGTTGAACAAGAAAATGCAATTCAACGAAACATTACAAATGAAACAGAAAATATAGCTGGCTTTAACACGCGTAAAGTAACCACATTAATCACTTCTGATGACGGTACAATGATGATTGAAGAATGGTTTACAACGGATACTGTGTTATTCCACTATGTATTGGACATTGAAACAGGTTTAGTGGAATCTTACGGTGGAAAAAAGCAAAACATGCCTAGGAGTATTTCAGAATCCATGCTAGTCCAATCTGAACAGGATTATGATTCAGTGGATGGTAGACTTGTAAAATATACAATGGAGATGAAAGATGAAGATGACGAAGGTTTTCGAATGAATTGGGAATTGAAATCCATCAGGGAAATGCCATTTAAACCAT
Organism: Fidelibacterota bacterium; assembly: GCA_015658495.1. GTDB lineage: Bacteria > Fidelibacterota > Marinisomatia > Marinisomatales > UBA1611. The sequence continues at coordinate 2,032 of DQOT01000347.1, forward strand.
CTGATTTTGAGATATATAGAAAATATGAAAAGGTGGATGAATTGGATTAATTAACTTCCACCCAAAGGGATAAGATTTAAGCAAGAGCCCCGCAGTAGCGGGGTTTTTTGTTTGTGGGATGATGGGTAGATTTGGATATGATTAATCGCATTACAGCACAGAAATAATAAAAGGTATAATGGATACTGTCCGCTATGTGCTAGCCTATATTACTGTTGTTTTCATTCCCTTTGTTTATGTCCTTTGGCCCCTGGTGCACCCCTTTGCCAATTA
>DQOT01000325.1 GCA_015658495.1 Fidelibacterota bacterium
TTGCACCGGGAACTAATATGGACCACTCTTCCTGCTTGTCATTCACGGCCCAGTTGCAGTGGCTCATTTTATTGTCAAAGCACCAGGTCATCCATTCATTGGCTTCCGGATCTACTAGGCTGTAGCCGATTAACCCCCATTCGGTAATCAATAGGGCAATGCCGTTTTCCAGTGCGGCGTTGGCTCTGTCCCGAAGCCACTGGTGGTGGTAAATCGTATAGAAATGGAGTGTATAGGCAATATTAGAAAATTCTGTGATAGGATCAGCCGCAGCGAGATCCACCCGCTGGGACCATTCAGGCGTGCCGACTACAATCAGGTTATCAGGATCAATGGCCCGTATTGCAGAGATAACGGACAGGGCATAGGGTTTAATGGTATTACTCCAGGAGATATCCAGGGGTTCATTGTAGATTTCGTAGATCACATTATCATACTCACCATAGAGCGTTGCCATCTCCTGGAAAAAGTTTACAGCTTCGCCCGTGTTGTCTTCTGCATGATGGGAATGCCAATCAATTATAACGTAGAGCCCAACATCGATAGCAGCGTTTACAATCGTTTGCACACGTTCCTTATTTGCGGTCTTATTATCCAAGTACCCGCCCGAGTCTTCCACGCCCATGGCGGCACGCACGATGGTTGTATTCCAGTCCTCTTGCAGCCAGGAGACCACTTCGGGCGTATAATAGCGATCCCCGCCCCAATTGTCATTACTCCAGAAAAAACTGTTTCCGGCTAGCGAAACAGCATCACCATTTTTGTTGACAATTCTATTGCCCTCTACATGCAAAAGACCGTGTATATCTACTACTGTGGTATCGGAAATAATTCCATTGGTTTCTTGGTCGTTATTTTCATCCTTACAGGAAAAGATAATTGAACTAAGAATAATGAATGTGAATAATTTTAAACTGTCCATGGTCATTACCTGATCAAGGTCATTTTACCTGCAATTTTTTGCTGATCGAATTTAACCTGATAAATGTATATCCCTGATCCGGCAGCAAGACCATAACGATCCTTGCCGTCCCAAGTGACAGATGATTGGTTTTGTTCAATCACGATATTTTGCACTACGTGTCCGCTGTTATCATAGATGGTTAGCTGTCCGTCACTTTCAATATTATCTGAAAAATAAAATGTAGTTTGTGTGTTAAAGGGATTCGGGAAATTCCAAATTGAATAATTTTCGGGTAAGGGATTGGGGTTGGTTCCTTCAATTTTAATAGACTTTAAGTTAAAACCCCCATTCAAGGCTTGTAATCTAATGACATTCTCACCTCCCGAAAGATAGACTGATGCCGTGTCGGTCCAATCCCAGTTTTGGTAACCACCGGTGTTTGGCACTTGAAAATTGACAGAGCCCGTTTGTCCCTGTACTGAAATCAATATTTTTCCATTGTCATTCTGTGCGGATGTTTTAAATGAGAATTGGTAGGTTCCGGTAAATTCGGCTTGAACTGTATATTTCAGCCATTCTCCAGTATCGATCCAACCAATGTTATATCCGTGGCCAGAAAGGTCACTCGAATATTCAATATCTACGCCATCGTTTCTGTAGGCCCAGCCATTATTCCATGATTCTGAATTTGATCCAAATTTATCCGGGTCTTCGTAGATCTCATCATTATAGGCAACTCCGTTGGTACCAATATCATAGTCAACTGCCTCGATTGTGTTTGGCACTGTTAAATCTGTGAATGGTTTAGAAAATCCATCATAATCTGAATCGGATAAAGCAGCTACTAATCCTTTATTGGCTACGCAATTTTCAAATAAATAAGCATCTGCCAGATCCATCAGGCCCGTCATGGCTTGTTCATAGGACGGAGCTTGGCCGCTGCCATTCCAGTAATTAACAATTGCTTCAAATCCTTGTGGGACCTCCACTCGCATTGCTGATGTAATACTTCCGTTATGTTTGTAATTCCACAGGCTCCAACTAACATCATTATTTTCAAATAATCGTACTTTCTTATGTGCCCAATGATTTGAATTTTCACCGAATTCACCAACCCATAACGGAATATTGTAAGTTTGACTCATTGATGTATACTGGCCGATCCAGGATGTCTGTTGACTGGGTCCAACATAATGATGGAAGCTGTAAGCCATATTATTATCAAAAGGTGGTGTTAAGTTTGTAAAATCATTTCCGTACCAGTTGCCTTCGATAAAAATAATATGATTGGTATCTACATCACGGATAGTATTCGTCATTTGAATATAAAACTGCCTTAACTGTGAAGATATGAAACCACCGGACAAAACAGGTTCATTTAATAGATCGTACCCGGCAATCCATTCTTCATCGACGTAATAATCCGCAATATACCACCAAACCGCACTGGCCCAATTTCGATAGGATTGCTGAATCCACAAACCGGCGACATTACCATCACTGTCTGAAAAATCATTAGTATTCTGCGCCCCCGGAGCACAATGCATATCCAGGATGAGATATACACCATACGCGGCACACCATTCCAGCAACTGATCTATGAGGTTGAACCCATCCTGTACATATTCACCAGGTGCCGGTGAAAAAAACTTATAATGGAAAGGCACCCGTATTGCGTTAAAACCATTAGCGGCAATAAAAGCAACATCTGCTTCAGTAATATAATTTTCATAATACACCTGGTAAAACGCAGCGGTATTCTCTGTTCCGACAAGATTTATGATTTCATTTTCTATATTGCTGGGCGATCCGAAAAAGCCGTGTATATTCCACATGTAGCCTTCTTGAACAAGCCAGCCACCCAATCCAAACCCACGCAGTAAAACAGGATTCCCATTTTCATCAACTATTGATCTACCATCAGTACGTAGAAAACCTGAGCTATGTATATAACCCGATAAGAATATCAGAGGGAGAATTAATCGCAGTCTGTACAGGAACTGAAACATATCGCTGGTAAAATTGTATCTGTTTTCGTTACAATGATTTGGCGATTGTTATATTCGTCGGAGCTACATTCAAAAGGGACATTCTCCCAACCTGATTCCCAGGAATCAGGAAAGTATCCGTTGCGGTATTTATAGGTATGAACAGATCCCTTTGGCAACGAAAGTGTCACCGACCAGATACCATCGCCATCTATATCTTCCATCGCAATGCCGCTGGGTTGCCCAGCGCCAATGGATCCTCCGGATAGCCGTACTCCTGTACCACTCACCAATTCTTCACTCATATTGACTTGAAATGTGACATCAATATCATTATGTTGATCTGATGCTTCATACACGCGCACGTAATCGATCAACATCTGCATTGGCATAGCACCATTATCTACTCCCTGGGCGCCGCCCCAGTCACCACCCACGGCCACATTCAAAATAATATAGGCATTCTCATCAAACGGCCATTTGCTTGGGTCATCTTCACTATCATTATACACAAAATGATATGGGGTATCATCCACCATGAAATTCAAATAATTAGGTGTCCATTCCAGTGTATAGACGTGAAAAGAATCGGTAACTGTTGGAATGGTTATACTTCCACTTTTCTGTGTACCCAGGTTATGATTGTAATCTGTCGTATGAATGGAAGCATGGATAATTCCTTCATCAAATCCCACGTGTTCCATGATATCGATCTCACCGCAGGCAGGCCAGCCAATAGTTGAGATAGAGCTTCCGAGCATCCATATGGCCGGCCAGGAACCACGACCATCGGGTAACTTGGCTCTGATTTCATATCTGCCATAGGTCCATTCTGACTTTTCGTCAGTGTTCAAGCGGCCGGATGTATAATCAGTTGTATAAGTATTACCTTGATAATCAGTCCCGGTGTAACCTGGTTGATATAACGCCTGGAAAACCAGATTCCCATTTTCGATGAAAATATTATTGGTTTCCGCTGTATAGGCTTGCAGTTCATTGTTCACCCATCCTGGCCGCCAAAGGAGCTTATTCCATTTTTGGTCATCGACCACATCACCGTCAAATTCATCAGACCAAACAAGCTGCCATTCATCTGGAGTGGGTTCCATTGAATCTTCATTGTTATTTGTATTCGTTTCACTGCAACTAACAAAAACGAAAGTGCTGATCAAAAGAGTGTGTATATGTTTTAATTGCATTCTTATTTCAAGAGTATAATCTTCTGGGTTTTAAAATGATCTGCACTGGCTAAACGCACCAGATAAACCCCCGTTGTTGCTGCCAACCCTTTGTCAGTTAGACCATTCCAAGTGAACAATGTCTTGCCGGCATTAATACTTCCTTTTACCAACGTGTTGATTAATTTACCCTGGGTGTTATAAATAGAAAGATTGATAGACTGTGCATGATTTAGGGATATAGGTATAACAACATCCCGGTTGAATGGATTGGGATAGGCATTATGCATCTGAAACGTTTGGGGCAGTTCTATGTCACTAACCGATAGTGGGTCTCCGTTGTATCCAGTGGCACTTGGAGTCGTTAAGCACAATATCATATATCCAGACATAAACACTACATTATCATGGATGAAATCAGCATTGTTTCCGTCCCATGTGTGAGTCGCTTTCTCCCAAAGATTTGTATCCCAGCTGTCAAAATTATCTTCCCATAACAGAATAAAATCATTATTTGTACCGGCATTTCCAGTTCCATCAACCCAAAGGTAATATTTAACCCAGTCATAAAAAGCATACGTTGGCAGTGTATTTGCAGAAAACGAACCTGCCCATTCTACACTGGTTGACTGCCAAATATTCATCATGATCTTTTGTTCACGATACATTGAATCTGCATAAAAATTGTCCACCCACCTGATTAGTTGGTCATCAACAAAAAAGGCAATGTATTCTGATGTCCATTCAAATGCGTATGTATGGAAATCCTCATTGGGATTAAACGTTAAGTCTGATAAATCCGGTAAACCCCACTGGTCATGAATAATTAAATTTGTGTGTACCTTATCATCATAGCGTCCTAGCCATTCTAAATCAATCTCATTCCAATAAACTGAGCTGGTATGACCTTCTGACCAATAATCATGAAATGTAAAAAAGGAGCTGATGACTCCACTACCCGGTGCTGACTTCATGCGGACTTCAAATTTTCCATATTGAAAACTTTCGATTGTCCGCAGTTCCCCGCCGCGGTAGGGTTTGGCTAAAAGCATAGCAGTAATGAAACCGAAAAGTAGAAATCTCATTATCATTTATTAAAATTCCTTTTTACGGCCATAATCTAATCTATTATCATTTGTGAATATCGGAAAAGGAGGTACAACCTTGGGAAACGGCACTCCATGCTGGATAACAGTCATATCAATACTGGTTAATTCAATTGATTCAAATAAATCCGTGTTGATCTCTATCTGGTCAGAATAGACTGTCTGGAGAGAATCCACCAGCGGGTTCATTCTTTTTGCAACACCTTCAGGATCATCATATAAAAAACCCTTTTCTTCAAATAAAATGTCACGGTAATAGCGAGCGATAGAGGAATCATGCCACAATTCCCTATTAAGTTTAACGGTAGAAGATTGCTCATATTCTTTTGCATAGCAATGTTTGGTGATTTCAATGTTCTGAATCAAATCTGCAATAGCATATTTCAATTGTTCTTGGAATTCATTACGGTTCATTTTCTTTTTTCTAAAA
>DQOT01000367.1 GCA_015658495.1 Fidelibacterota bacterium
ACCCTCATCCATGGTAAAGCGCTCCCTCTCCCAATCACAGGAGCAGCCCAGTTTTTTCAACTGCCGAATAATGATGCCGCCGTATTTTTGCTTCCGTTCCCAGGCGTATTCTAAAAATTCTTCACGGGACAAGTCACTCTTCTTGATCCCTTTTTCCTGAAGCATTGCTACCACCTTAGCTTCAGTGGCAATGGATGCATGATCTGTACCTGGGACCCAACATGCCTCTTTCCCCTCCATGCGGGCTTTTCGAATCAATAAATCCTGGATGGTGTTATTGAGGACATGCCCAACAGTAAGCATACCTGTTACATTTGGCGGAGGGATAACAATTGAATAGGGCTCTTTATTCGAATTGGCATTCGCATGGAAATAATTTTTCTCAAGCCAGTGGTCATACCATTTATCTTCTACCCTGGCTGGAACATAGGTTTTCTCTAAAGTGGGATGTGACATAAAATAATCTTAAATAACGAATAAAGTTTGGTCAAAATAAAGTTCGCAATTTTACGACAATTCCAACCCTCTTTCATTGGAAACATGAGAGTTTATTCAGGGAATAATATTATTAATTCATAAAATGAATTGTGTAAAATCGAGCAAAATAATACATGATATTCAATGATCCTACTTATCGATAATTACGATTCCTTTACTTGGAATTTGGTTCAATGCCTCGAAACATTGGGCGCAACTGTTACGGTAATACAGAACGATGTTTCACCCGATTTAACCAAACTCAATCCTGATAAAATTATCATTTCTCCGGGTCCTGGCACACCCGTTGATTCAGGTAATTCAAATCAGATCATTCAACAATTTATGAATCAAAAACCAATTCTGGGTGTTTGCTTGGGTCATCAGTGTGTTGGCTCCGTATTTGGTGTGGATATTCAACAATCGAAGCGGATCCTTCATGGGAAAACATCCCTGATCCACCATGATCAATCCGGATTATTTGAGGCAATTCCATCCCCCTTTCAGGCAGCTCGATATCACTCACTATCATTGGAATCTGTACCGCCGGGTTTTCACAAGACATCCTGGACAAATGATGATGAGATCATGGGAATCCAACATGAGTCCCTTCCAATTTTTGGTGTTCAATTTCACCCGGAATCTTTTCTAACACCTATGGGGTCGAAGATATTGGAAAATTTTCTTCATGTCTGAACACTTATTTCATTTTCTGACCCCCTTGTTTTCCCCCTATTACAGGGGGAAACAAAAGTTGTCATTAATGATGTTCTCCCCTGTCAAGGGGAGAATTACCTGCCTGCTCCCGTCCACGGGGAGGGCTGGCAGGAAGATGGGTCAATAAAATGATTTCAAAAGTCATTATTTCAGGAAATGAAGAATCGGATTGGGGAAATATTTCTGCACAAAATCCAATAGATCAAATTTCTCTTTCGTTAGATGATTCACCAGATCTCATTGTGGATTTTGTGAAAAAATATGATGGGAATTTCATGGCCGGATTCATTTCCTATGAATATGGCGCAAAACAATTGGGTGTTCCGTTCCATGAAATAGATGGTTTGCCGGCGATTCATTTTCGCGTTTACGATTCTTATGAAGATTTTAGTGTTCCGCCGAATTATCCCACCGTGGAATGGGCACCCTTCGAACCAATTATTCCCAGGCAAGAATATGAGTCCAATTTCAAGAAAATAAAAGATCTTATCCGAGCAGGTGATTTTTACCAGATCAATTATACCCATCCACTCAAATCAAAAACGGAGGCAACACCCGAAAATCTGTTCCATGCGCTTCGTCTAAAAAACCGGGTCGGTCATTCTGCATATTTTGAGAGTGATGATTGGGCGATTCAATCCCTTTCACCGGAACAATTTATAAAGATTGAGAATGGGATCATTTCCACAAAGCCTGTCAAAGGAACTATGCCCCGCGGCGCATCATCATTAGAAGATAATCAAAATTTAAATCTGCTTTTAAGCAGTGAAAAAGAACAAGCTGAACTTTACATGATCATTGATCTATTACGGAATGATTTGGGGAAAGTTTGCGAAACTGGATCTGTTCAAGTCCTGGAATCAAAATCGATCCAAAAATTGGAAAAGGTATTTCATACTTACGGTGTAATCCAAGGAGGGTTGAAAAAGGATTTGCTTCCTATCGAAGCACTCCTTTCCATGTCTCCTGGTGGTTCTATTTCCGGTTGCCCGAAAAAGCGTGCCTGTGAATTCATCCATGAAATAGAGTCCCATCCACGCGGTATATATACAGGAACAATGGGTTACATTCTGCCCGATGGGGCACTTAATTTTAATATTGCCATTCGCACCATTATCCAAAAAGGAAATGATTTAATTCTCGGGGTGGGTGGTGGAATTACCATTGATTCCAATAATGATGATGAATATAAAGAAACATTAGCGAAAGCGGCATCATTCCAGCCATGATAAAAGCATTGATCAACAATCAATGGGAATCCATTCCCAAAGAGATTCTTCAACTCGGTGCAGAAACCTTTGCCTATGAGACTGGATTGTACGAAACATTTCGAACCTTGGATCATCGACCTGTTTTTTTGGAACCCCATCTGGGTCGACTTTTTAAATCAGCACAAATTACAGGACTTAAGATTCAGTACACCCGATTTGAAATATTGGAAATGATCGAACTAGTTATTTCTGAATTTCCTGATCCCAACCAGCGAGTCCGAATCTTGGCGGTGCCAGAAAAACTCATTGTTTATACAACTTCCCTGGATTTGGATAATTCCATTTATGAGGGTGTTTCGACAATCACTGTAAAAGGAATTCGGGAAACACCCGATATGAAAACCACGAATTATAATGTTTGTCTGGATGCTTGGACAAAGGCTGAAAAAATGGGGTGTTTTGAAGCAATTCTTACGGATGAAGACGGACATGTTTTTGAAGGAAGCAGAAGTAATATATTTTGGGTAAAAAATGGTGAAATTTTTACACGTAAGGGTGATGTCCTTCCTGGAATCACCAGGCAAACTGTAATTACAAATTCACCGGTTACTGTCTCTTTTGATAAACTGAACCAAAACGAATTTGAATCGTTGGATGAATTGTTTTTAACCAATAGTGGATCCGGTGTGGTACCCATTATTAAAGTAAATTCAGCCCCAATTGGCGATGGGAATCCGGGACCCATCACACAACAATTAAAAACCCTTTACAAGGAATGGTTAAAAAATGAAATCTGAATACTCTATATCAGGCATGACCTGTAATGGATGTGTCGCAACCGTGGCAGAAAAACTTAAAAACGTAATGAATGTCGAAAAAGCGGATGTTTCTTTGGAATCAAATTCGGTAATAATCACATCATCTGACCCCTTGTCAATCGGGACCCTGCAAGAAGCACTCCCGGAAAAATACACATTGAGTGAATCGATCCAAATTCAACCGGTTGA
>DQOT01000071.1 GCA_015658495.1 Fidelibacterota bacterium
CGGTTTTGGGATCGTTGTCATGTACATTTTTTCCGGTGGATTTCTTGCGGTGGCGTGGTCAGATTTTTTCCAGGGCTCGCTCATGTTTGTTGGGCTTCTCCTTCTACCCGTTGTTGCTTATTTCAGTCTCTCCGGAGATGCATCCATCATAGAAGGATTGCGTAATATTGATCCCGCATTACTCAATATTTGGGGCTCCGGTGGATTAACTCTCATGAATTTTGTAGCCGTGTTGGGGCTCTTATCAATTGGGATCGGTTTCATGGGCTCGCCCCAGGTGTATGTTCGTTTCATTGCAATCAAAAATGAAGCAGAAATTGAGAAAGGGAAATGGGTCGCTTTGTTTTATACATTGCTCACCGATTCGGCTGCGGTGATGATCGGAATCCTGGGGCGATATATGCTCACCCAAGCAGGCGATAATCCGGAAATGATTTTGGGCAATGCAGCCGAAAATGTCCTTGCTCTCGTTTTAGGACAAGTCATGCCCACCCTGATCATTGGGGTTTACATTGCAGCAGTTTTATCGGCGGTCATGTCTACGGTGGATTCACTCTTGGTTGTGGCCTCCAGCGCTGTCACCCGTGATTTTTACCAGCAGATCCTCTATCCGGGTGTGGATGAAAAATGGCTTATGGGTTTTTCAAAAAAGGTAACATTGACCTTGGCCATTTTAGCCCTGGGTGTTGCATTGGCAGTATCTGTTTTATCACCAACCCGGACTGTATTCTGGTTTGTGATCTTTGGTTGGTCCGGGATCGCCGCCACATTTTGTCCCGTAATTATTTTGTCTATCTTTTGGAAAGGCTTTACAGAAAAAGGTGCCATTGCTTCTATGGTTACAGGATTCTTGTGTATCCCATTTTTCAAATTTGTGGTGCCCAATTTTTCAGCCATTGGACCCTATATCAATAAACTGGATGTGATGCTGCCCTCGGTTTTACTCGCTATGTTGTCGGGATGGGCTGTGAGTACTTTTTATAAAGATTAGCCCTTTTTATATAATTCCTTTACCCATTCAGTATCTTGATGTGATAATATTTCTCCAAGTGTAGCTGCGGCTTCAACCTGGGCTACATTACGCTGACCCAAAAGGGCACAACCGGTTGGCGAATCTGAAAACAGCGCATCCACAACGCCGTGCATCACTGGGTTAGGATGATCTGAAAACTGGTTTTCCAATAAGGCTTTATTATCCTGCATTTTTTGGATCACGGACGTATCTCTAAATGCTTTTTCACCACTTCGGAAATCCCCATCTTCAAATTGTGCCGGTACAGTGTATTTCCCTGTGAGTAATCCATGTTTAATGGGTGAGAAAAAACAGATACCTAAATTATGGTCATCCACATATTTTTTTAATCCACTGGATTCGTAAGTGTCATTCATCACATTTCTTAGGGGCTGCACCACATCAGGATCGCATCGTTCTATAAATTGCATAATCTTTTCAGATGACCAATCTGACAGACCGATAAATTGTGTTTTTCCTTCTTCTTTAAATTTTCGAATTACTTCAATCGCTTCATCAAAATATTCATCATTTTCCCCAAAATTGCAGTGGTGGAGATACATGAGATCTACGCAATCTGTTTTCAGATTTTTTAAGGAACGCTCCATGTTAAGTCGCATAGTGCCAACATCGTACCAGTGCTTTTTATTGCCCTGATCCCAGCCCACTTTTGTAGCAATAAAAACATCATTGCGAGGTATAGTTTCCCACATGTCACCTATTACAGACTCCGAGCGCCCGTTTCCGTACACATCGGCGGTATCCCAGTGATTAATTCCCAATTCCCAGGTACGTATCAGGGCCGCTTTAGAATCATCATCCGTTTGTCCGCCCCAGCCCACAGGAATTTTTCCACTTTTATTGGCACCGCCATAGGACCATGTTCCTAAGCTAATAGCAGACACATCAACTCCGGTTCGGCCTAAAATTATTTTTCTCAAAGGTTACTCCTTATTCATCCTTTTATTGACTTTTATTGCAATCTCCAATGCATTGGGTGTATCGCTGTGAACACAAATAGTTTGAGCATTTATGTTGATCTCAGTACCATCAAATGAAATCACCCTACCTTCGTCTGTTATCATTTGGGCCTGTAGGGCCGCCTTTTCAGGATTGGTAATCAGAGCAAGATCCAACTGTCTGTTGCGCAAGCTGCCGTCTGATTCATAGGTCCTGTCTGCAAATGCTTCCCCCATGACCTGAAGTCCCATTTCCTGCCACACGTGGAGCATAACAGATCCAGCCAATCCAATCATGACCAAGTTGGGATTGAATTTTAGGACGGCTTCACCGATCGATCTAGAAATTGCCCTGTCTTTTGCGGCCTGATTATACAAAGCACCATGAGGCTTTACATGGGATAATTCTCCGTTTTCTGCAGAAACTATTTCACCTAAGCGCCGGATCTGCTCCAATGTGGTTTTCGTCAATTCCCCGGGATCCATATTCATCACCTCTCGCCCTAAATTATCTGGATCCGGATATCCGGGATGGGCGCCAATTCTTACATTTTTCATTTTAGCTAATTTGGAGAGTTCAGTCATCATTATAGTATTTCCTGCGTGTCCACCACAGGCAAGATTGATGGATGTAACATGATCAATCAGCCGATGATACGTCCTATCTTCAAATAAATGGGTCAATTCCCCCATGTCACTGTTAATATCAATCATGCGCTTTTGCTCAAAAAGAAAAAAGGTAATTTAAAAATAGTTGTGCCCATTTTACCTGTAATGCACTTTCAGGGATCGTATATAATTTTCCTGTTCCAGGCGTGCTTTTTCTGCTTCAGGAAACTCTACCAACTGAAATTGAAACTGATCTCTAGGTTTCAATTGTCCCACTTTGTAAAGGTCGGCACTGATCACATTAGCAAGTTTAGGGTATCCACCAGTGGTTTGGTGTTCCACAAAAGATAAAATGGGCTGGCCGTTCCCGGGAATTTGGATGGCGCCAAGGGGCATGCCCTCGGTGATAATTTCATTGCCTTTGGAAGAAAGAATAGATTGCCCGCTGAGTCTTAATCCCATGCGATTGGATAAGGTGGAAACCTGATATTCCTTTTCAAAAAACAACTTCCTGTTTTGGTTGTCAAACCAATCCCACTGTAAACCTTTTGTCGCCCGGATTGTTGTGGTGTCTGTGGAAGGAAAATTTTCCATATTTTTAATCGGTTGTATCATATTGTCCAGGTTACCAAATGCAATCCGGCCCCCTTTCTTTAATATGCTTCCATTTAGTCCACCTATCCCAGAGGTTAAATGTGTTGACGCGCTATTGATTATTTTTTTAACCTGCAATCCACCACGAACACAAAGATAACACCGGGCACCGTTCAGGGTCGGTCCAATAGTCAGGACTTGTCCTGCCAGTATATAGGTTCCTGACCAGAATGGAAATGGTTTTTCATCCAAATCGATTTTGAATTTGCTGCCGGCTAATGCTATAAATGCATCTGAATGAAACAGGATTGTATCGCCTGTTAAGGTCATCTCAATTGCGGTCGTGTTTTCAGGATTCCCCACCATTAGATTTCCGATCCGCATAGACAAAGAGTCTGCAGCGCCGGAGGCGGAGATGCCCAAGTGTGCAGCGCCGAATCTGCCAAGATCTTGAACGGTGGTCTGTAATCCTGCTCTTAATATTTCAAGTGACATTTTCTTTTAGCTGGTCAAATTCTTCTTTGGTTACAGAAATAAACTTGATGCTATCGCCCATGCGTACCCGCAGATCAGTTGGGTGAGGCCAGTCAAATATTTTAATGGGTGTTTGCCCGATCAAATTCCACCCGCCAGGTGAAGAAAGGGGATATATTCCTGTTTGTTCTACAGCAATTCCTACTGCGCCGGCTGGAACCTGCTTCCGTGGTTTGGTTAAACGCGGTGTACTCAGTGATGGATCCATACCGCCGATATAAGGGAATCCAGGCGAAAATCCTGTAAAATAAACTAAGTAGGATCCACCCTGATGACGTTTGATTATTTCTACTGGGTCCAGACCTGTATGTTGACTCACGCGATCCATATCTTCACCAAATTCACCCCCGTACAACACCGGGATTTTTACCTGCCGAGCCTCAGGGATTCTCATTTGCGTAGATGCTTTCCAGGATTTTTTTATCAGAGTAAGTGTTTTATGTAATCCAGCATTCTGCTCAAGGGTAAAGAGAATGGATGCATACGCCGGATGAATATTGATCACACCCTTTATCGGCATTTTTAATATAAAATGATAAAAGGTAAAAACTTGCTGATGAACCTCATTTGAAATTTCTTCACCAAATTTTACAAGAACCGATTGATCAGATGCTGGAACGAACTGGGGCGTGTGATTCAGGGCCATTTTTAGTTTAGAATGAATCTGAAAGTTAAGGCAAAGATGGTAAACTTTGTGCCCCTTATGAGTAATCAAAAATTAAAGATCATCGATATTGGCCATTCGAATAATAGCATGGAGAAGGCCCTATCCCTGTTGGAAACCACTGTAAGCCAATCTTCTTTTGAAGGCAGAATTCGAGCGATAAAAATCATCACGGGTCATGGTTCCGGTAAGTTACGAGATGCGGTTCGAGAATGGTGCAAAGAACAGGAAGGGCGATTCCAAGCGGTGATTCATGGTGAGGATTACACTATGTTTAACAAGGAGGCTGCGGACATGCGGACCGATTGTGATCTGCGATCAGATGTGGATTTTGGCCGTGAGAATCGTGCGGTGACCTATATTTGGCTTTGGTAGGACGAAAAAGAAATCTCTCCTAAGTTCTAATAATTAGATTAATTGAATTATGGTCTCACAATCCACTAAATACGATCATTTATTTAAAAACGTTATCCCCAATACCATTGATGGCATCCGCATTTTCGGTAAAAATGATGATTATGTAAAGCCACAGAACTACGATAATGTATTGAATCTGGAAAACCGCATCTGGGCGGAGCTGTTCCAAAACCTGGAATTTCTTTTAGACCAGTATGCATCACGGGAATATTTATTGGGCATGAGAACTTTACCGATTCCCAATAATATGTTTCCGGAATTCGAAGCCATTTCTCCGCTCATTGAAAATTCCACCGGATGGACACTGGTTCCTGTGGCTGGGTTTCTTGATGAAGAGTTATTCTTTGATATCAATAAAAAACGCCAATTCCCCGTGACAGATATTATTCGCCAATCTCCGCGATTTGATGAAAAATATGCAGGTGTGGATATCCAAAATGATGAAGGCTATACACCCGAGCCGGACATTTTTCACGATATCCAAGGACACATTCCCTTTTTAATGAATAAAAAATATGCAGATTTCATGTGGGAGATTGGCGTTCTTGGGGATGAGATCATTATAGATGAACGGGGGCTCGGTCCGGATTTAATGGCTCATAATTTAAAACGACTACAAAACTACGCCTGGTGGACATACGAATTTGGTTTGATAAGCAACACAGGTGAGTCAGACAGATTTCGTCGCGCGGCCAATGATATGGACTATGAGATCTATGGCGCCGGGATCATTTCTTCATTTGATGAAATCACCAATGTGGTCAAATGCGCTAAAGGAGAATCTGAAAGATCCAGGTTCCTGCCTTATAATATGGAAGAGATGGTCATGACCTGTTTTGATTACAGCAACATCCAGGATCGGTATTATGTGATTGAATCCATGGACAGCTTGTATGATTCTTTCCGGAACAATCAGGAATTGTTTTGGTTCGAGGGATAGTGAAAATCCCTGCATTCAACGGTTAATTATCGTTCTATCAACAGAATAGATTCGACTAGCCCTCAGGAGCTTTAATTCCTATTAGAGATTTTGAGAAATCACATATTTATTCTAAGATTACTTCCAATTTCAATTTTCCTATAAATTCTTGACACATTGCCCATTTGTCGGTAAAATCTTTTAGCTTTAGCGCATTTTGATGCTACAAGTGTTCATAATCCGAGGTAAAAACATGACACTAACACAAAGCCTACAAAAGCGAGTTGTATTCGCTACAGCCGTTTTTCTACTCCTAGGGACCCTTGCGTTCGCTAAGGGGGTAACCCTGTCTGGTAGAATTGTCAATTCAGACGGTAAAAAAGTAAAAAAAGCCATGCTAACCCTCTTGTCTGGCGGTGAAGTGGTAGAAGAAGATAAAACCGGCCGCAATGGCAAATTTAAATTCAAAAAATTGGAAAAGGGCGACTACGTCCTGCAGGCAACCCATGATGAATTTGGGTCTGCCGAAATGATCATCACCTTAGCTGAAAAAAAGGATATTGGTGATTTATCCCTGTCCACAGAAAAGACAAGCAAAGCGATTGCAGATGCTGCTAAAGGAGATGGCGGTGCTGATGAATCCACCATGAAAAAGCCCGGACGAATTTCAGTGACCGTTCCGCAAACCATGGAAGCCATGGGCAGCCCCAGTAGGGATTTCATCCTGAATGAATTGAATTTTGAGATCAAAAAACTTTCGGCAGAATTCAAGCATCTTTCCCAGGAAAACGATGACCTGAAAGCCTTAAGTAAAATGTGGGTTAACCCGCTTACCATTTATTCTAAGGAGATCATCCTTAAAAATGGAAGTACCGTATTTGGGAAGATCATTTACCAGGATGACAAATCACTCAAGGTTGAAACATTGATTGGATACCTGATCGTGGATCGCGCCCAGGTTGTGCGGATTGTTGATAATGTGATCACGGAAGACACTCACGAATATGTCCCGGAACAGATTCGGGATAGCTACACACCGCCCCCCATGCCGAAACTGGCACAACCCAGATATACTTCAACGAATAATTCTGCCAGGAATGCCAGCGCAAAATTTTCTGCGAATTGTGTTTTGGTGGGAAATGTCTCAGAAAAGAAAGATGGTCAGGGAAATATCATATTTAAGGGTGAGATCAAGAATATTGGTGGTCGCAGGTCGGATTTTGTCAAAGTGGATTTTGTCTTTCGTAAGAATTGGAGCGGAGAAACAAAAACACTTACCACATTTGTAAAAGGGTCTTATAATACTTTTGATACAGGCATTGTATCAGACGCAAGCCTGTTACCGGGAGCCGTGGGCAAATTTGATCTTTATGTGCCACATGATTTTGGCGGGTTTATCGGCTATTCTTACATTATCGATTGGGAGGAATACCATTAATTCGTATCTCAACAAGTTATGAATTAGAAATAGTATCATGAAACAACACGCCAAAAATATTTGCATCCTAATTTTACTGGGCTCCATGGTTCTGGGTTCCACACGTGTAGCCTATACGCGCCCGGGACTTATGATGCGGGTGCCAACATCCAGCACTCAGAAAACACCCTATTTATTCCGAACAGGATTTGGAACAGAGATCCACAACTTTGATCCATTCAATACGGCAAAAGGTGTTTATTTTGATATGGAGCTGAACAAAGGTTTTGCCTTTGGGTTCTCAGCAGTGCAGGGCGGGGATACCACACGTCTTGCGTTGATAGCAGAATCCCAATATAAGCCGGCTGTAGAATTTGGGTTTCATTTTCAACAGCGCGTTTTCTCGTATAACGATATTTCGTTAACGGTTGGTCTGCAAGATGTTATATTTCAAAGTGATCAAACTTCTGATGAGATCTTAAGTCTGAATACATCTCTTCTCTCCTTTTTTACTGTTCTTGCCAGCGAAAAGGACCTTGGGGAATATAAAATGAATACATACATGGGTTTTGGCACCGGCGGTCTTGCACCTATGGATACTATGGGAAATACCCCCATTGA
>DQOT01000233.1 GCA_015658495.1 Fidelibacterota bacterium
TGTACTAAAACTTGTTTTTTGCCTTTTATCAATTTTGCCTAATTCAATTAAAGCACATTCCAATTTCTCCTGTGAATACTCACGGGCATACTGTGGAATTTGCTTTTTTACCGATGGCGGTATGGGCATATAACCGCGGGGTTCACCAAAAGTTCCATTTTTCATTTTGGCAAATAACATTTCCTGGAACATCGTCGTGAGGGGGTAAATCAATGAGATCATAGTATCGTTAGAAGTGATAATCGCCTTTCCCAGGGCGATGGCTTTATCGTAATCCTTGCTGCCCAAGGATTGCAGGAATTCCCAGCGCTGCCGTTCGCGCTTCCACCCGGAAAACTTTTCAATATCGTCCGAATCAATGGCATTTCGATCTCCGGTCCAAAGGCACACTTTTTCAATCTCATTATTCAGGTGGGCCACAGAATCACCCGCCATTTCCACTATGATATTCACGATACTGGAATGGGCAGATTTTCCCTGTTCCTTAAAAAAATAATTCGCCCACTTTTTCATACCATTGGCATAAGGCGTCTGTACAACAACGGGATCGGCGATCTTTTCTAATTTTGTTAAAAAAGCGGCTTTTTTCATCCAATCATCATTGATCAGGATTAAAACATGGCTTTCAATAGGCGATTCGCAATAGGCAAAAAGATCGTCTCTCGGTTTTCCTTTTAATTGCTGTGGATTTCTTAAAACAAACAATTTTTTACTGGCAAAAAGATCAATCATGGTGAGACGATTTATGATCTCCTTCCCTTTCATATCATCGGGGAGCATGAGCGTTTTATCTTCTGGTGCATCACCGAAAAAAGCTTCAGACACCTTTTTAATAAAAAAGGATTGCAGGAACTGGTCTCCGCCCTTTAAATAGTAAACCGGAAAAACAGCACCGGTCTTCAAGTCATTGATAGCATCTTTAAAGATCATGTTGTGTTTGTAAACTCACGATGTAAACAGCGATAAATGCAAATACAAAACTGGATAATCTTTCCGTAACCAGGGCTTTCAGCTCAGGAATATTTGCCCAGATGATCGTGGTGAGGAATCCTACCAATAATCCTGCGATGATGCCTTGACGTGTGGTTTTTTCCCACCAGAGTGCCATAACCAAAGCAGGGCCAAATGCTGATCCCAAACCACTCCAAGCGTAACTGACTACACCAAAGATCTTTTTGCCTTGAATTTCTGAAAATATGGCAATTCCGTACGCTGCCATTCCCAAAACAACAATCATTATCCGGCTCAACTTCACCAAAGCTTCTTGTGAAATATCTTTGCCTAAATATTGATGATAAAAATCTTCGGTTATAGCTGAAGATGATACCAACAATTGTGAATCAGCAGTGGACATCATGGCCGCCACAGCACCGGAGATGAATAGTCCCGCCAGGATCGGATGAAGCAGATGAGTGGCTAAGAGCGGCATGGATTGTTCGGGATCCACGGTTAAGAAATATTCGGGACCGAAATAAAGTAATGCCACGATGCCTACAAGGAAAGCACCCGTAATTCCCGGCAATGCCCAGGCAATGGCAATGTTTCTCGCTACTTTCACATCTTTGGTACTACGGATTGCCATATAGCGAATTACGAGATGGGGCTGACCGAGATAGCCTAAACCCCAACTTAATCCACCCAATGCAGCCATGAGAGCCGCTAGGCCTTCTTTCCCCCTAAAATAAGAACCATTATTGTTTCCAAATACTGAATCTGCTGCAGCTAATCCGTCAGCGATGGTCTTTCCGGATCCTGATAATTCAATATATCCGGCGATGGGTAAAATCACCAATGTCCCGATCATGAGAATTCCCTGGAGAAGGTCCGTCCACGCCACAGCGTAAAACCCACCCATGAGTGTATATACAATAATGATGGCAGCACCGATAGAAATCCCGGTAATGGGATCTAAATCAAAAAGTGAATTTAGTACCTTGCCGGAAGCATGAAATTGTGCCGAGACGTAAAACAGAAAGAAAAATGCGATGATGACAGAAGAAAACAGGCGGATGATATTGGAGCTATCATTGAATTTTCGGTGGAGGTATTCCGGGATAGTGAGGGCATCATATTTTTCCGTTTCTTCCCGAAGCCGTTCAGCGATCAAAAACCAGGATGCGATTATACCAAGAATAATTCCGATTACAGCCCAGGATTCACTTAATCCAATGGTTATAGCAGCTCCGGGCAATGCCAATAAAAGCCAAGCTGATTCACCGGAAGCCCGTTCAGAAAAAGCAGTAATCCACGGACCCAGTTTTCGCCCTGCGAGTAAATAATCTTCCTGGGTTTTATTAAATTTGAAGGTCCAAACGCCAACACCCAGCAAAAATGCCAAGTAAAGAATAAAAATAATGCCAATCATATCCATATTAGCCTCATAAAAACATCATCATCTAATTAAAGTTTTTTTAAAATTCAAATTCGAGAAATCTAACAA
>DQOT01000169.1 GCA_015658495.1 Fidelibacterota bacterium
CAAAAACAAAAAGTGCCTGAATATGTTTATTCCGTTCCTCTTGCATGATTTCTGCTTCATCTACGTTGGCTATGTACAGGATTGATTTGCTGCTGAACAGATGAAGAGAGCGCAGGATCTTTCGTTCATCTGCATCAATTACACGAAGGGTACGTGCCCGGAGTCCATAATTGCAATGCTGGAGTAAACGATTGATCAAATCCAATTCTTTCTTGGCTTGTTTTTCTCCGGATCGAGCCGCCTTTTCCGTTTTGTGGTGGCGTTTTTCTAATGTTTCCAGATCTGCCAGCAATAATTCTGTTTCAATTGTTCCCGCATCCCGAATCGGATCCACACTGCCCTCAACATGAGGGACATTATCATCTTCAAAGCATCGCACCACATGAATAATGGCGGCAGTCTGTCGGATTTGTCCGAGGAATTTATTTCCCAAACCCTCGCCTTTGCTGGCGCCCCGGACCAATCCCGCAATATCCGTAAATTCCACTGCAGCAGGAACAATCTTCTGCGGTTTGTAGATCTTCCCCAATTCTTTTAGGCGATCGTCCGGTAATGCCACGATGCCCACATGGGGTTCAATGGTACAAAAAGGATAATTCTCTGCCGGAACGCTGGATTCTGTCAGGGCGTTAAACAAGGTGGACTTGCCCACATTAGGCAGTCCTACAATTCCACATTGAAGGGCCATATTTTAATTTGAGATTAAAAAGATTTGTTTAAAAAAAATATCAATCGCATAGTCAGAAAGGTACTGAGCATATCTCTGCGACTTCGCACCTTTGCGTTAAACGAAATGAATTAAAATGAATCCAGAGTAGGATCACCACCAAAATCGTAAGTGAGATTATCAAATAACCCAACTTGTAGATTTTTCGCGAAATAAATAGTGCGATCTTCGCCTGTACTCAATTCGCCATCTGCCCAGATTATATATTTTCCGCGCCGATTCAGGATTTTTTTAATATCGATTTTATATGTAACCGTATCATGGTAGGGTCGGACCTGTCCTTTAAATTTCAGATCACCAACACCCAAAGCACGTCCACGACCCTGACCACCAATCCAAGATAAAAAGAACCCAACCAATTGCCACATGCCATCAAGACCCAAACATCCAGGCATAACCGGGTCACCTTTAAAATGGCAATGAAAGAACCAGAGCTCGTCTGTGATATCCAGTTCTGCAATGATCTGTCCATTGCCATATTGGCCACCATCATCATTGATCTCTGTGATGCGGTCCATCATAAGCATTGGAGCCAAGGGTAATTTTCCATTTTCCATTCCACCCAGAATCCCTTCACCGCTTTGGATTAATTCTTCTTTTGTATAACTACTTTTTACTATCATTTTATGATTTAATATCTTTTGATTTTAAGGGGATGAGAGTACGACAAATATTTGAATTTATGAACCGACATTTCATGATCAATTATCCGAAATAATCCGGTAAATTGGGTGCTAAAATTTGGAGAAATAAATGTCTGAATGGGTTTTAATATTGGGAGGCTCAACTGGCCATGGTGCAGCCACAGCAAAGCGATTAGCAAAAGACGGTTATGGCATCATTGCTTTTCATTTTGATCGTGGAGAAGCTAAAAAATTAGCGGCAGAAACAATCACTGAAGTGAATGAGACCACTGGTGGTCGCTGTCATTATTTTAATACAAATGCGGCGGCAGAAGAAACCATGGATAAATACATTACACAGATCAAGGAAATTACCGGTGGCGAACCGGTTAAACTGTTGCTCCACTCCATTGCATTTGGCACCACCACAAACTTTTTCGGTGAAAAACCCGTCACCCAACGACAAATGGATATGACGGTTCACGTCATGGGGAATGCACTGTTGTACTGGACGCAAAAATTATATGCAGAAGGATTGCTGGCAAATGGATCCCGAGTCATGGGACTCACCAGTGAGGGGAATTATGTGGCCATGGAAGGCTACGGCCCCGTCAGTGTGGCAAAAGTTGCCATGGAAGCCATCATTCGCCAGATCGGTTGGGAGTTAGGTCAATACGGAATTACGGCCAACGCCGTCCAGGCTGGCGTAACACCCACACGGGCGTTAACGAAGATTACCGAAGGCTGGGAGGCATGGATCGAAAATACCAAGAAACGAAATCCCATGCGCCGCAACACCACACCGGAAGATGTGGCCGGAACTATTTCCATGCTTTTAAAACCGGAAGCAGATTTTATCAATTGTTCCATCATTTATTGTGATGGTGGTGAATCCCGTTCCGGTTCTTTTTAATTTCTTATAAATTTTTCAAAGGTTCCCCATCTTAAAACTGGCGAGCAAACATCCTTTGAAAGGTTATATTAATTTTCCCTAATGGAATTAATCCAATTCCTGCAACAATTTGATTTTCCACCCATTCTTTTTCTTATGAAAGGAGTCACACTCCTGGGAAATTTTTACACCTATCCAATATATCTCATCATCAGCTATTTCATTTTAAATAGAAAAGATTGGCTATCATTTCTCGGGATCATTCTTGGTTCCTGGGCTGTGAATGAAGCACTGAAACACGGATTTTCACTCCCGCGTCCATCGGAAGAATTTCATCTTGTTTCTGTCACCAGTTCCGGATTTCCAAGCGGACATGCCCAGATGGCTGTGGTGGTGTGGGGTTGGTTCGGCAAGCATTACAATAGAATTGTGCCAGCTTCAGTTATGATTTTTATGGTTGGATTTTCGAGAGTGTATCTGGGGGTCCACTTTCCGCATCAAGTCCTGGGCGGATGGACCATTGGTTTTGTGGTTTTAATGGGGTGGTTCTTTTTAAAAAGGGAACTAAAGAAAAAAGAATAAATCAGGAATCAAGACCCTGGGCGATCTTCTCTTCAATGAGTCCCACCAGATCATGACTGTCTTTATTGGGCATAATATCAAAACTCCGCTTCGCTTCATTCAGCGCATATTTCCACCAGCCTTTTTTTGTATAAGCAATAGCCAGTTTAAAATGGGCTTTCCCCAGCACCTGAAATTCGTCTCGGGTGAGTTGGCTTTGGTCGCCAGAGTAGAGACGGGACACTTCACGATATTCCATGATGGCTTCATCGAGAAGCCCCTTCTGGAGATACCAGTTTCCAAGATTCAAATGGCGCGACGGATCTTCTTGGCAGGCACTGATCATAAGAGCGAGACAAGCAGGCAGGAGAAGTCGGGCGTGACGGAATATAAAATCAATCATAATAGAACGTGAATTTTTAGCTTTACCTCACGGAAAATCAAGAAGAAAATCCATTCACATGAAATGCAGTTTCCGCAGGCAGCTTTGGATCACGAACGATGAATTGGAGAATCAACATCCCAATAATAAGGCTTGTCCCCAAAATATAAAGTGATGTGGTATAATCACCAATCCGAATTAGCGAACCGATCCCCACAATAAAAATCAAAACAAACGGCGCAAGAAAAGAATCCACTAATGCCATATATGTTTTTGTATCCCGATCTTCTGCAAAATCATAAACAAGATTCATGGCCGAGGGCATAAAAGCGCCTTGTCCTGCACCAATGGCCATAAAAATGGCATAAACCCATAACATATTTTGAGCAAAAATGGCCAGGAGCACTGCTGTGAAATGTGCGCTGTAGGCAACCATCATCCCGGCTTTGTGGCCCATTTTATCTCCTAATTTTCCTACAAAATAACTGGCAAATCCAGAGGCTATCACATTCAGGATTGTAAAGACTCCTGCTTCACTTACAGCAAAATTGAATTTATCTTGGCAATAAACCGCATAAAGTCCTATCCCCGGGAGATAGGCAGCAAAGAAGATCCGGGATAAAATGTATTTCTGGAAATTCTTATGTCCAACTATAATGGATTTTGTTTCAATGATGAAATCTTTAACTGTTTTGTTGTTTTGTTCTTTCTTCGGGGGTTTGACCCGGAAAAACAGAAACAGAATCGTACCGATGGTGAGACTCAAAAAGAGAATAAAAAACCCTATCCCAAAATTCCGCGGGAAGGGCAGATCACTGGCTAATAAATATTTTAAAGCGAATCCGCCTACAAAACTCCCGACACTGTTAAAGGCAAATCCAAGGCCGAAAAATTTTCCTCGTTCAGATTTCAATGTGGACTGATTTAAAAAATCAGCCCAAATAGGCACAATGATACCAATCGAAAATGCATACAATAAAAAATAGGCGAAATAAACTTTCCATGCGGTTTGAACCTGTGCCGGGTCCAAGATAGAAAAGTTGAATCCCATGAAAAAAGCCACCATTAGAATGATCATATGCACCAGGATAACGGCTCGTTTGATATTGCGGATATTTCGCCCCCGGGCTGCAATCAATAAAGCGGGTAAGGCAATAAGGATCGAGAATAATCCTGCTGTGGAAACAGCAATACTTTCCGGTGCGCCCAATTCCCTTAAAAAAAGTGGCACCACCGCATAAAGAGTATGAAATGCGATACCGAATCCCCAACAAAATTCATGGAACAGGTTATACTTTAAATTATGGTTGTGATCCCGAAGGGTGAATTCAGTCATACGTTTTTTCCCGGGTGAGCAAAATCATCGATCCCAGGAGCAGAACTGCACCTATAATTTGTGCGAAACCCAACATGTGTCCACGAATCACCCAATCCAGGATTACAGCGGACAATGGCCAGGTCAGTTCATAAAGAGTGCTGTGAGATGCCGGAAGGTGCTTGAGCCCGTAATAATAAATGAATAGTGCCACAGCGCCGGTGGACATGACAATGATCACCAAATTCCGCCATTGATGGATGCTGAGTTCAATGGACTCAAAACCATCCGATGTAACGGTGAAAATGATGAGTGCGCCCACAGCCGTTAAGGAAAGTCGCAGCGCAGTGACAGCGGTAAAGGGTAAGCGGTTCAACGCATGTTTTCCAAGCACCGTAGAACTCCCCCAACTGAAGGCTGCCAAGGTTGCCAGCAGTGCTGCGATGATTGTTTTATCATCCCAGTCCGCAATGGATGTTGTACCGAAAGTGACGAGATAACCACCCAACATGGCCACCAATGCCAACCCGATAAATCGCTGAGACAGTTTCTCCTTTAAGATAATGGCAGCTAACGAGATGGCGAAAAGTGGCTGGAGTTTCTGCAGCAGAACCACCACCGACAGATCGATATAATTCACATAACTCAATGCCTTAGTGTAAAAGAAGGTACCTAGAATGCCACCACAGATAGAGATCCAGAGAATAGAGATCCAACCACGCTGATCCAGTTTTTTGATCTCCGGCCAGGCCTTGAAAAAAAGTGGCAAAAACAAGAGTGCGCCCAGGGCATGTTCCAGTGTGACCACCAAAAAAGATGATACGGAATAGAACTCCTGCCGTAAGAATCCATCCAGACTCCAGAGTAGGGCGGCAAATACAACAGCGAGCGGTGGGAGTATTTTTCGCATTATGAAAATTAGGGGCAGAATTGAGATTTATTGTGTGTTTATTCTGTCGGATTTCTGATCATTCCGACCAGCTTGCTTACTCATTGTGTGAGGGTCGGCAGGGCGAAGACCCAGAATCTATTATTCCCTAAACCACCTATTAAAAAATATAGTCATTTTGATCCCGAATTATCGGGAGAAGAATTTTCTTTATCGATAGAAATGATCGTTGATTGGATCAGCAGTAGTTTCGTTTTTATCTTCTAAACCACCCCCTATATTCCCATCCCTGGAAAGGAGGGGACAATTTAAGCATATCTAAAGATTTCAATTTAATGTAGAGGTGGTTTAAACAATACTTTTCCAATCCACTTATTGATCTTGTTGTCATGCTGGAATGCGTGGAACGCATATCCGGTATCCATTTTGAGCGTCTTTCTGGATTCCGGATCTCCTGCGTCGTTTGGAATAACAGCTTTGTTTAAATATAAAAAAGCCCCGTTGCACTTTCAGGTGAACGGGGCTTTTCAGGAATGCGTCCTGATCAAATCAGGAATCGTTTTTCAATTTTTTAATCTCTTTTCGAATGTCTCTCAGTTCTTTTCTTAATGCGTCCATTTCATCTTCCAACTCATCCAGGTCAAACTCCTCATCATGGAACCGGAATCGTTTCATCATTTTATGAGGCCCATTACGATCCATATTAAAGAACATATCCACATCTTCATCAAAGTCCTTGTCACCGAAGAACATTCTATTTTTACCTGGACTAAATCCCATACTGAATGACCGAGGCGCTTCACCCAGGGTGACTTTCATTTTCCTTTTTCGGTTTTTCCGGATCACATTCAATTCCACTTGTGTATCTGGCTTATGTCCGCGAATTTCTTCTACAAGATCACTCGCATCTTCCACTTCTTCACCGGCCACACTTAAAATTACATCGCCTGCTTTCATCCCGGCTTTTTCCGCAGGACTATCTTCAATTACTTCCGTGATCAAAACACCACCGTCTTTGGCACCAAAGTAATCAGCGAGTTGACCATCCAGCCCTTGGATCTGAACACCGAGATACCCATCGCTTTTGCCCTTGCCGTGCCAACGCATGGCTCGCATAAAATCGTGGTCTTCCTCGTCATCATGCCCCATGAAATCATCGATATGGATATCCACATCCATTTCTTCCAATTCTTTTTGCAGGGCCTCCAGCGCTTCTTCGTTATCCAGTGGAACTTCAAATTCTTTTTTATCACCGTTTACCGTAATGGTGAGTTTCAATATTTCATCATCCACATCGGCTTCAATTTCGATGCTTCGGTTTTTTTGGTCGTCATCAGATGTAATCATGATAACTTTTTTCTTTACAACAGATCTGTCTCTTTTGCCATCAGCCCATCCAATGGATAAGACAAGCAAGAAAGATAAGAGCATTTTAAACATGGAATTTCCTTGTGTTGGATTAGTGGATTAACACCTGAAACCGGGTTTGGTTCCAATTGGAATTTATGTTAAAAATGTCATTCCGGATGAAAACCCGGCATCCAGTTTTAAAGTCGATGGATTCTGGAAAATAACCTTTCAAAGGTTTTCCCTTTTGCAAGGTTCAGTGTACACCGAATTGGTAATATTTGAAAGGTTTGGCTACTTTATTTGGCCCACCCCGACCAAACTGCCGGCTTGTGAAAATTCCAGAATCACAAACTACTAGACTTTCCTTCCCGCTTCAGGGCTTTTAAAGCTTCTGTTTTACTCAAGGTACTCAAATCAGATTCATATGTTTTTACAAACCGGATAACAGCGGTTGCATCCACATAAGAATACTGTCTTAGTGCCCAGCCAATGGCTTTGCGGATAAAGAAGTCTGGCTCATCCATCCGTTTTTTACAATAATGAAAAAGCCGGTCCGAATCTGTTCTGTCCTTGAAATTTAATTGATGTAAAATAGCAGTGCGGCGAATCCACATATTCTCATGATCTATCCATTCATCCATGATTGTAGCCGTTTCCGGATAATCAAAAAACACCACTCCTGCAAAATGGCCGGCAATGGCATCCACTGTATCCCACCAGGATTTTGTCGTTACCCATTTTTGGATAAAGGGAATAGATGCCGGTGTAAAATATTTTTTATTCCGTTTTCCTAAATCAAGACCAACATATTGATATTCCCTTTCGTCCAATTTCCACAACACTGAAATAATGGACTGAAGTTCAAGTTCGGATTGGATTGATTGCCCTCGCCACCATTCCCGCTGGAGTTCCCGTCTCAAGGTACTTTTGATCCCAAAAAAAGGAAAATGACCTTTCATATACTGTGCCATACGTACGGCATTTTCTGAATGGGCGTTTTCTCTAAATAGGTGCGTTAGGTCTTTAATTTGATAATCTGACATCATGATAATTATGATCCAAAGAAAATAAAAAGTCCACTATATTCCGGTTTGTCTATACGGCTAAGGAATGACCGAAAACTACAAAGAAAATTTACTGCCAAGTTTCATCGCAGGCACAATCAATGGTATTATTTTTATTGTGTCCGCCATGTCTTTGGCGGCCCTGATCTTCACAGGACCATTGGCGGCTTACTTGCCCCAGGGGATCGGTCTTTTGCTAGTGGGCTCAGTCATTTTCGCCCTTTTTTCTGCCTTTACCGCAACCTATCCATTGATACTGATCGCACCCTAGGACATCCCTATCGCCATTCTTGCTTTGATGGCCATTACAATCAGCACAGGAATCGGGGAACAACTTTCCGCAGAGAGGATGTTTATCAATTTATTTTTGTCGCCATTGGTGTCACGTCTATTTTAGTAGGGGTCTTCTTTTGGATCTTGGGCCGCTTCCGATTAGGGAAACTGGTCCGGTTTATTCCCTTTCCGGTGGTGGGCGGATTCATGGCTGGGACGGGTTGGCTCATTGTCAAATTTTCCTTCACCATGATGACAGACATGGATCTGACCTTAGCCAACGCCTTTACGTTCCTTAATTCGGATGTATTAATCCAGTGGGTTCCGGGCTTGGTATTTGCCGTTGTGCTTTTACTGGCGAGCCGACGGATCAGTCATTATTTATTAACGCCGGGAATCCTAACAGGAAGCATTCTTTTGTTCTATGGCATCACTTCTTCCCAGGGATTGTCCTTCAGCGATCTGGAATCCGGCGGGTATTTGTTGGGCCCATTCCCCGAAGGTGGACTCTTCCCCGGTACGCCCTTGCCCTACATTTCAGAATTTCGCTGGGATTTGTTTTTAACCCATCTCCCAGCCATTGCCACCATGATGGTTTTGAATGCCATTTCCATTCTGTTTAATTACAGTGGACTTGAGTTGATCGTCAAAGAAGATTTCGATCTGGATAAAGAATTGCGACTTACGGGTTATGGAAATATTCTGGCAGGACTGGCAGGAACCCCTCCCGGATATATCACCTTAAGTGAAACATCCATGGCCTACAATATTGGTGCCCGGACGCGATTATCCAATATCATTGTGGCGCTCCTTTGCGGTGTTACCCTCGTTTTTGGTGCAAAAGTGATTTCCATTTTCCCCAAGGTGATCCTGGGTGGGTTGCTTCTGAACCTTGGATTGGATTTTTTAGTGGAATGGCTGGTGGATACATGGAAACGGCTTCAGAAAATGGATTATCTTGTGATTGTTCTCATTCTGGTTGTGATCGGGACTGTGGGATTTTTAGAAGGGATCGTGATTGGACTTTTGATGTCCATTGCTTTGTTTGTGATCAAGTATTCAAAAGTGGAAGTGATCAAATACGAACTATCAGGAAAAACCTTCAGCAGCAATGTGGGCCGATCGGAATACATGAAGAAATTTCTGGAAGAAAAAGGAGATCAAATTTTTATCCTCCCGCTCCAGGGATTTGTTTTTTTCGGCACCGCCAACCAAATTCTTGAACGAGTCCAGCGGCGGTTCGATTCAGACCCCGACATAGAATTGTCATATCTTGTTTTTGATTTTCGGCAAGTGACAGGCGTAGACTCTTCCGCTGTGAACAGTTTTAATAAACTGCAGATCATGGCAGAGAAAAATGAATTCCGGGTTTTGCTCTGTGGTATGAGTGCTGAAGTCCACGACCAGTTTGAAATTGAGAACCTCTTGTCGGAAGATTCCAATATTTTTAATGCTTTCAGTGATCTGGATCATGGACTGGAATGGTGTGAAGAGCATATCATTCAGAAATCTCTTGAACTGGAAGGGCATGCAAGCCAATCAATCCGCGAAGGATCCTTTAAGGACAGATTCCAACAAGTGGCCGACTTCTTTGAGTACCGGGAAGAAACGGAGGGAACTCGCATCATTGAGCAGGGGCAAGACCCCGGCGGGATTTATTTCATTGATGTGGGGCAAATTTCTGTTTTCCTGGACACGGGAGGCGGGAATGAGATCCGGTTAAAAACCATGGGCGAAGGAACCGTTGTGGGAGAAGTGAGCCTTTATCTCGGCTCAAAAGCATCTGCCTCTGTGGTGACAGACGAACCATGCCAGATCTATTATTTATCCAAGGGAAAATTCAACCAACTGAACCAGGATGCACCCGAAAAAGCCAGTGAGCTCCATACCTATGTTGTGAAACTGTTGAGTGACAGGTTAGCGGAATCCAATGCCACCATTCGCGCCTTGATGCGCTAATATTAGATCAGGCTTGCCCGCCAATACCCATGGATGGACCGAGATCCATGCCAAGTGATCCTGCAGCTTGCTGCCACATTTGATCCGGGCTTACATTAAATATAAAATCGGCTGTTGTGTTTTGCATGAGCCAATCACCGTTCTCGATCTCTCGTTCTAATTGACCCTGTGACCACCCTGAATGACCTAGCATTAATTTGAATGGGATGTCCGGTTTATGCTGGAGTTCCTTTAAAACATGCTGCTGACTCGTCATGGAAATATGGTCAGAGATATTGATTGTTCCTTCAGATTCATAGCTTGCATCGTGAAGGACAATCCCCCGCTCCAAAAGGACAGGACCGCCGAAAAAAATATCATTCACCAAAGAGTTAATGGCATCATCGCCAATATAGAGCTTTTCAAAAAGTTCCCTAAGATCAGGTTCCTTGAATTGCTTATTGATGATCATGCCCATGGCGCCATCTTTGTTATGCTCGCAGACATAGATCACAGATTTTGAAAAATAAAGATCTGCCATGTGGGGCATGGAGATAAGGATTTGGTTTTTTAAAGAACCCATGGCTCAAAGTACTTATTTTGAAATTCTGTGTCAAGTGATTCAAATGTATTAAAGTCCGCCACGACCATGCCTTCATTACATTACGGCAGACAGGCGGATAAATGTTAAAGTGTAAAATATGATTAAGTGGGAATGTGTTTTAGTGATATTGTGTTTTACGAACCAAAACCATTTTTCTGGTAATAAGTAAAACGTAAATATGTAATTACGTATTACGTTTTACATAATTATTTTCCTATCATACTCTCGATCTAAAATCAAATCCATTTTTATACCAGTCTTCCCAGATGTCTCACTTATAAAAACCCATGGAAAAAAAGTAAATCGTCTTTGGGGCAATGAATCAAAAGTCTGTAAATTCCGGGATGTTCAAAATCGCCACGATTTTTAGGGTGTAAACCGCCATGCCAAATCCCACAGATAAGATCATTGTCAAAGGTGCGCGCCAGCATAATCTCAAAGATATTAATGTAGAGATTCCCCGGGATAAACTGGTGGTCATTACCGGTTTGTCCGGCTCGGGGAAATCCTCTCTCGCATTCGACACGATCTATGCAGAAGGCCAGCGGCGGTATGTGGAATCGCTTTCATCCTATGCCAGACAATTTTTAGGCATCATGGAAAAACCGGATATGGATGCCATTGAAGGATTGTCCCCAGCCATTTCCATTGAACAAAAAGCCACTGCGCGAAATCCAAGATCCACAGTTGGAACAGTAACAGAGATTCATGATTACCTGCGCTTGCTTTATGCTCATATCGGGAAGCCCCATTGTTGGAAATGCGGAAAACCGATACAAAAACAGACAGTCCAACAAATCGTGGATACGGTGAGAAAATTCAAATCAGGAACTAAAATGCACATCTTGGCGCCCCTCATCCGCGGACGTAAAGGTGAGCATAAAGGCGTCATTGATGAGATCCGGAAAGAAGGTTTCCTGCGTGTTCGGGTAGATGGGGAAGTGATGACCGTGGATGACAAGATCATCCTGAATAAGAATAAAAAACACACCATCGAAGTGGTAGTGGACCGGCTTATCATGAAAGATAGCATAAATGAACGTTTGACCGAATCCATTGAACTGGCATTGAAGATCGGCAGCGGCCTTATTGTGGTGAATGAACTGCCAAACAAGGAGCATTTATTTTCTGAACATTTCGCCTGCCCGGATTGTGAGGTCTCCATGGAAGAAATGGTGCCGCGGATGTTTTCATTTAATTCGCCTTATGGCGCCTGCCCCAAATGTGATGGATTGGGATCTCATATGGAAGTGGATCCAAATCTCATTGTACCGGATAAATCCAAAAGCCTCATTCAAGGTGCCATAGCACCGTTGGGAGAACAGCCCCGCGGGAACTGGTACGGAAGCATTTTAAAAAGTCTTTCCCGCCATTTTAATTTCAATTTTACAACGCCATGGATTAGGATGGATCCGAATGTGCGGCAGGTGCTTCTTTATGGAACCGGTGATCAGAAATTCAAAATGCAATACAGTTCCCAGCGATGGAGCGGAACCTATACCGGCGGCTGGGAAGGTGCGATTCCTAATTTGATGCGCCGATACACCCAGACCAAATCATCAGGCATTCGGGAATGGATCGAGCAATTTATGAGTATGCGTCCCTGTTCTGATTGCGGGGGTGCAAGACTCAGGAAAGAAACACTTGGCGTCATCATTAACAAAAAAAATATCGGTCATGTGTCTTCCATGTCCATCCAGGATTTAAGTGACTTTTTTCAAAAAGTGGATCTAACCAAAATGGAACATGATATCGCAGATCAGATCCTGAAAGAGATTCGCCAGCGATTGAGTTTTTTGGTGAATGTGGGTTTGAGTTATCTCACGCTGGATCGCTCCGCCACCACTTTATCCGGCGGAGAAGCACAACGAATTCGACTCGCAACACAAATCGGCTCTCAATTGATGGGCGTCCTTTATATTTTGGACGAGCCATCCATCGGTCTCCATCCACGGGATAATAATCGTCTCCTGGATACGCTGAAATCACTTCGGGATATTGGGAATTCCATTTTGGTTGTAGAGCACGACAAGGAAACAATTGAAGCGGCGGATTATGTCATCGATTTGGGTCCCGGCGCCGGAAAGTATGGTGGAAAAATCATCTTTGCGGGTACGCCAGAACAATTATTGCAATCAAAAAAGTCTCTTACAGGAAAATATCTTTCCGGAAAAAAGAAGATTCGGATTCCCAAGATTCGACGAAATGGAGCCACAAATCAATTATCCCTGAAAGGTGCAACCGGCAACAATCTGAAAGCCATTGATGTGGATTTCCCCCTGGGAAGGTTTATCGCAGTCACCGGCGTGTCCGGCAGTGGAAAAAGTTCCCTGGTGAATGAGACCCTATTCCCTGCATTAACGAAAGAATTGACCAAAGCGCGCGCCTATCCGTTGGGCTATGATTCCATTGCCGGTGCAAAGTTTCTGGACAAGGTGGTGGACATCGACCAAAAGCCCATCGGTCGCACACCGAGATCCAATCCGGCCACCTACACCGGTGTTTTTACACACATACGGGATCTGTTTGCCAAACTTCCGGAATCCAGAATTCGGGGCTATAAACCGGGCCGCTTTTCGTTTAACGTGAAAGGTGGTCGCTGTGAATCCTGCAAAGGAGACGGCATTATTAAGATTGAAATGAATTTTCTCCCGGATGTGTATGTAACCTGTGAAGTATGCTATGGCAAACGGTACAACCGGGAAACATTGGAAGTGAAATATCGCGGAAAATCCATCGCCGAAGTGTTGGATATGCCTGTGTCGGAAGCGTTGGCGTTTTTCAAAAATATTCCATCCATCCAAAAAAAACTCCATACACTGAATGATGTGGGGCTGGGTTATATCCACTTGGGACAGCAAGCCACAACACTTTCTGGTGGGGAAGCCCAGCGAGTAAAACTGGCCACCGAACTCTCCAAAGTGTCCGCTGCAAAAACACTCTACATTTTAGACGAGCCCACCACGGGACTCCATTTCGAGGATATCCGGATGCTCCTGCATGTACTCCAGCGCTTGGTGGACCGGGGAAATACGGTCTTGGTCATCGAACATAATCTGGATGTGATCAAGACCGCTGACTGGATCATTGATCTGGGACCGGAAGGCGGCGATGGCGGCGGAACTGTCTTGGCTACTGGAACTCCGGAAGAGATTGCTGCGGTTAAAACATCTTATACGGGATCATTTTTAAGAAATATTTTAGGCAAAAAGGAAATCGCCGCATGAAAACACCGGCAGAATTGAAACAATATTTTAAACATTGGGAAATGACCAAGGATCTCATCGACCAATGCATCGACATCATGCTGAATCTTCGCCAAAGCGGACATCCCGGTGGCTCCCGTTCCAAAGTTCACGCTATGGTGGTCACCCTTTTATCCGGCGCCATGCGCTGGGACATTCGGGAAGTTGGAAAACGATTTGGCGACCGCTTTGTTCTCGTAGCCGGCCATTGTAATCCTGTGGTTTATGCAACGCTTGCGGTGATGAATGAAGCGTTGCGAATCAAATATCGCCAGACCGGTGATTCAAAATACCAGAATTTTAAGGGCGCTTATTTTCAATTAGTTTGGGAAGACTTGCTAACCCTGCGGCAAAGTGGCGGACTTCCGGGGCACGCAGAAATGGAAGGAAAAACATTATTCTTTAAGGCCAATACAGGCCCCAGCGGACACGGCTCTCCTTATGCCGCCGGCGAAGCACTTGCGCTTAAATATGCAGGGACACCCGATGTGAAAGTTTTTGCTTTTGAAGGTGAAGGCGGATTTACGACAGGCGCTAGCCATGAAACTATTAACTCTGCCTGGGGACTCGGTTTGGGGAACCTGGTTTATTTCATGGATTGGAACGATTTCGGCATCGATAATCGTCCTTTCAGTTCCATTATATATGGCGGACCGGAAGATTGGTTCGGCTCCCACGGCTGGCATGTGGAAGGTGCGGAAGACGGGGAGAATTGGGGACAGGTTACGGGAGCCTATTATAAACTGCTGGTAAAAAATGCGGACCCAAATGTACCAAAAATGATTTACAGCAAAACACGGAAAGGCCGTGGCTACCACGTGTATGATAACAAAAGCCACGGTGCAGCCCATAAGCGGAATTCTGAACTCTTTTGGAGAACCAAGGAAGACTTCACCACCATTTATAATATCGAATTTGACAGATTTGGCGAAGCTGCCGCTGATACATGGGACGGGCAAGTTGACCAGGCCACATCCATGTTCAAGACCGTTTTTTCTGTCATGGAAAATAACAAGGAATATGTGGATTATCTGGCGGATACATTGGTTGAATTGGGCGCATCAGTTCCCGAACAAAATGAGAATTGCAAGGTCACCGTCAAAAATCCAGCCCATGATCCTGATCTTTTCAATGTAAATAAACTCCCGGATGATATTTTTGTAGCACCAGGTGAAAAAGCACCGAACAGAGTTGGCTTTTCAAAATACGCCAGTTATATTAATACGATTTCGCAGCAAAAATATGGTCGCCCCCTCGTTTTGGCTATGAGCGCTGATCTCGCCGATTCCACCAATCTTTCCGGATTTGCTAAAGGATACAATGGTGCAGAGGACAAAGGGCTCTACGATAAATTTTCCAATCCTGACAGTCCACTTTTTCCACAGGGCATTACTGAATTCACAAATGCGGGCATGATGGCCGGCGCCGCCACAGTGAATTTTAACGAAAACACTTACGAAGAATTCAACGGATTTTATGGCGCCGTGAGCACTTATGGTTCTTTCAGTTATTTGAAGTACGGACTCATGCGCCTGTTCAGCCAGATCGCCCAGGATTCTGAACTGAAAGTGGGAAAAGTAATCTGGGTAGCGGGACACTCGGGCCCAGAAACAGCAGAAGACAGCCGCACCCATTTTGGCATTTATTCGCCTGGCGTAACACAACTTATGCCTGATGGACATATCATCAATCTCCATCCCTGGGAGCATAACGAAGTGGCGCCGTGTTTGGCAGCTGCCCTGAGCACCGATGTTGCCTTGATTGCATTGCATCTTACACGGCCGGCGATTACAATTCCAGATCGGGAAGCATTGGGCATGGCTTCTCATTTTTATGCAGCCAAAGGCGCTTATGTGATGAAGGATTATGATCCGAATAAAAAGAAAGAAGGCTTGGTCATTATTCGGGGAACCAGTTCGACCAATTCGCTAATTCAGATCCTGCCGAGATTAAAAGAAGAAGGCCCCAATGTGAAGATCGTTGCCTCTATCAGTTGGGAACTTTTTAAACTACAATCCGCAGAATACCGTGATTTCATTATTTCTGAACAGGAATGGCACGATGCCATGATCATCACCAACGGCGCGCGACGGCTCATGCATAAGTGGATCGCCAATCG
>DQOT01000183.1 GCA_015658495.1 Fidelibacterota bacterium
AATTTGAAAAGAATATGGAAATTATTACAACGTTAAAAATGAATGTTTCAGTCGTTATTCCCGTTTTTAATGAAAAAGAATCCTTACCTGAACTTGTCAGGGAATTGGAGCAAAGCCTATGCACCTATTCGGCATGGGAAGTTTTATTTATCGATGATGGGTCTTCTGATGGATCAACGGAATGGATGGCAGATCTCTGTACAAGGAATCCCAATTTCAAATTGATCCAATTCTATCGGAATTATGGAAAAGCAGCCGCTTTGTCCGAAGGATTCAAACTTGCAACAGGTGAATATATCATCACCATGGATGCGGATCTTCAGGATGATCCTGCGGAAATCCCTAAGCTGATATCAAAATTGGATGAGGGGTGGGATCTGGTTTCCGGATGGAAAAAAACACGCCACGATCCTTTAAATAAAACACTGCCATCGAAACTATTCAATTTTATCACGAGATTGATGACGGGTGTGAATATCCACGATTTCAACTGTGGATTAAAAGGGTATAAACAGGCTGTGGTAAAATCGATTGAAATTTATGGGGGACGCCATCGTTACATCCCTGCCCTGGCCGGACAACGGAAATTCAAGATTACAGAAATTGTGGTTAATCACCGTGCACGACAATTTGGTGAGACCAAATATGGCGGCTCAAGGATGTTTCATGGCTTTTTTGATTTAATCACGATTTTATTTTTAAATCGCTATACGCAACAGCCGCTGCACCTGTTTGGCTTCTTTGGAATCGGATTTCTAAATATCGGATTTATCGTCGAATGTTTTGTTCTGTATTTCAAATATGCTTTGGGGGAACCCTTTTCTAAACATATGGCGCTTTTGATGTTTGGTGTCATGCTCATTGTCATTGGTATTCAATTTTTCTCCATCGGCTTATTGGGAGAATTAATGGCCAGATCCACTCAGGGGCAGGAAAACCGAATTCGGCGTTTCATCTCCAAAGATTAACAATATTAAATGGCCGGGCTTCCACCGATCATCAGCATTATCACGCCTTCCTACAATCGTGTTGATGAACTTAAACATCTTTACCAATCCCTCAAAAATCAATCCGTTGATCCCAGTTTATTTGAGTTCATTGTTTCCGATGATAGTTCAACCGATTCAACTGAAGAGACCGTAAAACAATGGCAGGCAGAATCAAATTTTACAATCAAATTTATCACACAGGAAAACCAGGGTCCCGGTGCAGCCAGAAACCATGGCCTAGAAAACAGTGAAGGTGAATTGATCTTGTTTGTTGATTCCGATTATGAAGCTCACCCCGATTGGATCAAAACAATTTATGATGAATACACAAATGATTCTTTTGATGCTTGTGGTGGCCCCGATGCTGCAAAGGATGATTTTACCACACTTCAAAAAGCAATCGATTTTGCCATGACTTCCTTTTTTACCACGGGCGGCATGCGCGGACATAGTGAAAAAATGATGGCGAAGTTTTTTCCACGAACGCATAATATGGGCATCAAAAGATCCGTTTATGAAAAAGTGGGAGGATTTGGAAGTTTACGTCACGGACAGGATATCGAATTCAGTAACCGCATCAGAAAATCGGGTGGTCGGATTAAATTTTTAATCGATGCAGTTGTCTACCACAGACGGAGAACGTCTTTAAAACAATTTTTCAAACAGGTATTTAATTGGGGCGTAGCACGTGTCAATCTCGGTAAAATTGATTCATCCATGCTGGAACCGATCCATTTTTTACCCGCATTGGCTACCTTGATTGGATTTGGAATTGTGGGTACCGCAATTTACCCCGATTTTTCAATGGATAAATTATTCTTGATCATTTTAATTCCATTGGGCTTCATCTCTTTATTTGGAGCGGTTAAAAAAAATGACCTGAGAATATTCCCCTATTTATTGATTGTGATTCCTGCACAGATTATTGGGTATGGATTGGGCTTCATCTTGAATTTTATAAAACGTTTTATTTTTAATCAGGGTTCGTGGACTGGGTTTAAAAAACGGTACTACGCTTAATGAAAAAAGTGTTGATTGTAACATATTATTGGCCACCCAGTGGCGGACCGGGTGTCCAACGTGTTTTAAAATTTTGCAAATATCTTCCGGAATACGGATGGGAACCTGTTATCCTAACCGTGAAGGATGGTGAATATCCTGCTCGAGATGAAACACTCTTGTCAGAATCAAAAGATATGGAAACTCATTTATCGGATGCGTTTTCATTTTATTCTATTTTTAATTGGGTCACGGGGAAGAAATCTGTTCCAACATACCAGCTCAGTAAAAGTAAGGACGATACCCTATTCACAAAATTTACGCGTTGGGTTCGATACAATTTGGTTATTCCTGATGGCAGAATTGGATGGTATTCAGGGGCAGTAAAAAAGGGGAAGGAGCTGTTAAACAATCAACATTTTGATTTGATATTTTCTTCCGGCCCCCCTCATTCAGTTCATTTGATTGGACGAAAGTTGGCAAAAATATCTTTTGTAAAATGGGTCGTTGATTTTAGAGACCCTTGGACAGATCGATTTTATTATTTGGAAAACCCCAGGAATAGCTTGGCCACATGGATCGATGGTTTATTAGAGAAAAAGGTATTAAATGATTGTGACGGACTCATAACCGTCAGTCCTGGGTTTGAATCTTTATTAAATGACAAATCACCTATCAAATCAAAATCAACGGTGATCTACAATGGATTCGATAAGGATGATTTTCCAAAGGTAGAAATAGAAAAAAACAGTAAAGGTCAAATTATTATAAGT
>DQOT01000007.1 GCA_015658495.1 Fidelibacterota bacterium
GGGCGACATTTGCTCACTTCAGAAGCAGATGTATTGATTTGCGACGGGTTTGTTGGAAATACATTATTAAAATTCGCAGAATCCTGGATCACATTTTTTACAGATGAAATCAAGAATATGATCAATGAAAAATTATCTTATAAAATTGGTGCAGGATTGATGAGGCCCATTTTTAATCAATTAAAAGCCAAATATGATTATGAAGAACACGGTGGCACTCCCCTATTGGGTGTCAATGGCATCTCTATTGTTTGTCACGGTAGTTCTGGGCCAAAATCTATCATGAATTCGATTCTGGTTGCTCAAAAGTGTATTGATAACAATTTGATTGCGGACACACAAAAAAGTTTAGCCATTCATTTTGGACATTAAATTGAACGCAAAGATCACAGCCACTGCTCATTACGTGCCTGAAAGGGTCATGACCAATTTTGAATTGGAAAAATTGGTGGAAACATCCGACGAATGGATCCGCACAAGAACGGGGATTTCGCAGCGCCATATTGCAGCCGAAAATGAGGCCACGTCTGATCTATCTACTAAAGTTGCAAATTCTCTTTTGGAAAAACGAGGCATACCCGCAGAGGAGATCGATATCATTATCGTTTGCACAGTAACACCAGACCATTTTGCCCCTTCTACAGCAGCACTCGTCCAAAATAATATTGGTGCAACAAACGCATGGGGATTTGACCTAAGTGGTGCATGCACGGGTTTTCTTTATGGATTAGAAACCGGTAGCAAATTTATTAATTCCGGGAAATATCAGAAAGTAATGGTGATTGGTGTGGATACTATGTCATCCATCCTTGACTTTACAGATCGTGATACCTGCGTTCTTTTTGGAGATGGTGCCGGGGGTGCAATCCTAGAACCCACTGAATCGGGCAGTGGGATTTTTGATTCGATTCTCCATATGGATGGATCTGGAGGCCATTTTCTTCATGTACCGGGTGGCGGAAGCCGGATGCCTGCAACAGTTGAGTCCGTCCAAGCAAAACAACATTATATCAGGCAGGATGGGAAGAAGGTTTTCAAATTTGCAGTAAAGGGTATGGCAGATGTTTCTGAACGGATCCTGAAACAAAATAATTTAACGGGCGATGATATAGCTTTATTTATTCCCCACCAAGCCAATAAACGAATCATTGATGCAGCGGCAAACCGTTGCAATATTCCTGCTGAAAAAGTTTTGATCAATATTGATTTTTACGGAAATACAACAGCAGGGACCATTCCAATTGGCATGAATGAAGCGGTTGAAGATGGCCGGATCAAAGATGGAGATATCATTCTTCTCGCTGCATTTGGTGCAGGATTTACCTGGGGTAGTATCTTGATGAGATGGGATGCATCCTGATGAAAACAGCCTGGCTTTTCCCCGGCCAAGCTTCCCAAAAAGTTGGGATGGGAAAAGACCTTTTTGATCAAACCGATTTAGGGAGACAATATTTTGAACGCGCCAATGAAATCATGGGATGTGATATTCAAACCATTATTTTTTATGGGCCGGAAGACACGTTAAAACAAACCCGATACACCCAACCATCTATCTATATTGTTTCGGTTATTTTGGGTGAACTATTGAAGGGAAAAGGCGTCGCCCCAAATGCAGTTGCAGGACATAGTTTGGGTGAATATTCTGCGTTGGCTGTGGCAAATGCTTTCGATTTTGAAACGGGTTTATCTCTCGTGAAAGTCCGCGCCGACAGCATGGCAAAAGCCGGAGAGATCCAGGAAGGAACCATGGCAGCCATCATTGGAATGGGTGATGAAGCCGTGACTGATTTATGTTCCGGTTATTCCGAAAATGGTGTGGTTGTGGCTGCCAACTTCAATTCACCAGGACAAGTTGTGATTTCCGGTTCCCCAGATGCTGTAAACGCAGTCATGGCTTCCGCCAGGGAATCTGGTGCACGGATAGCAGTCCAATTAAATGTGAGCGGTGCCTTCCATTCTCCGCTAATGACACCCGCAAGAGAAGCACTTGCTGAAATGCTCGATTCTCTCGAAATTTCAGATACACTTTATCCCGTTTTTACAAACGTTGATGCCAAACCGGTGACACAAGGAAACGATATTAAAAATTCACTCATTAGACAGTTAGAGAATCCAGTTCTCTGGACAAAATCTATTTTTTCCATGAAAGAGTTGGGAATCGAGTCTTTTGTTGAAGTGGGTCCCGGAAAAGTTCTCCAAGGACTCAACAAACGCATGGACCGCAAAACACTATCGCAAGGTGTCGAATCACTAGAACAGGTGGAAAATTTCAATGTTTAGTTTATCCGATAAAGTTGCCATTGTAACTGGCGCATCCCGAGGGATCGGGAAAGTGATCGCCCAGGTTTTTGCAATGGCCGGTGCACATGTTGTGTGTGTGGCTCGATCTGAAGATGCCATCAAATCACTGGCGGATGAAATTAATGCCAATGGCGGATCAGCATCTCATGTTGTTTGTGATATCAGTGATGGTGAAGCGTTCACAACTTTGATCAAGGATACTGCCAAGGAACAGGGCAAACTGGATGTTTTGATCAACAATGCCGGTGTCACCCAGGATAATTTGCTCATGCGCATGAAAGAAGAACAATGGGACACCGTTCTTAACATCAATTTAAAAGGTGCCTTTCACGGTATGAAAGCTGCCATTCGTCCGATGATGAAAAATCGGTGCGGGCGGATCATCAATATCACATCTATCGTTGGATTGACTGGAAATCCTGGACAGGCCAATTATGCCGCGTCCAAGGCAGGGCTCATCGGGTTGTCCCAATCCGTTGCGAAAGAAGTTGCAACGCGTGGCATCACCGTCAACTGTATCGCTCCCGGCTGGATTGGAACCGATATGACAGATGAATTATCCGACGAAGTGAAAGAACAATTTTTAAGGAGGATTCCTGCAA
>DQOT01000253.1 GCA_015658495.1 Fidelibacterota bacterium
AAATATCATTCCGGATGTTTCTTTAATACTTTTGGGCACCTTTCGAACGCCGGAATTTCAAGATGTAATTTTATCCCTTATCAAAAAACAAGATCTTTCAGACAATATAAAATGGATACCCCAAGTACCACATGAAGCGGTGTGGAATTATTTAAATGAGGCAGCCATTGGGGTTATTCCCTTCCGTAAGAATCCCCTAACGATGAATAATACACCCACAAAATTATTTGAATTCATGGCCGCAGGCTGCGGGATTGTCGCATCCGATTTACCTCCAAGCCGACACCATGTTAGCGATTCAATCCAATGGTCCGAGCCGGGATCCGTTCAGGATATAGCTGATGGATTGTTAAAGTTACTACAAAACCCGGAATTGCTGGAAAACCAATCGAGTCAGAATCGTGAATTAATTACAAATCAATTCAATTGGGAATGTATTGAACCGATTTTACTCGACCTTTATAAAAGCCTGGAAGTTTCAGTATAGGCATCAAATAGTAATGAAAATCCTGTACATTTCTCCAGAAAACACCGTTGGAACCCTCACCTTGTGGAAA
The DNA here is from genome assembly GCA_015658495.1 of Fidelibacterota bacterium. Taxonomy (GTDB): domain Bacteria; phylum Fidelibacterota; class Marinisomatia; order Marinisomatales; family UBA1611. The sequence continues at coordinate 558 of DQOT01000253.1, forward strand.
AAGGAACATGAATCTCGAGGAAATGATTGTCGGACTGTAACCTTTTTTAGGTCACCCAAGAATTTTGAAGAAGATATTTGCTTAGACCTGCCTTTTAATTTTACAGGGAAAAGAATGGCTGCACTTCGAAATTTTATCTATAAACAATACAGGGGAGAAGAAGGGTACTTTAAAGAGAAAGAAGGTTACCCCCCGGTTTGGCGGTCCGAAGGGTGGTTTGATGTACTATTTTTCAAATTGAAGGATTGGTTGTGGCGCCCGATTGTGGAACAAGCCATCCAGGATTACCAGTTATATGATTTTGATGTGGTTCATTTTGAGAGTGGATCAGATTTTTTAAAGAATGAATTCTTTGTCAAGGGACTCAATGCACGGGGAAAAAAGATCATTGCTCATTATCATGGGGAAGATTTGCGGGCAAGGGGCGTCATGCCCATTATTGATACCTTATCTGATTTGAATTTGACCAATGAGGTGGATCTTCTGGAAAAACACCCAAAGATTGAATTCCTTTTTTTACCTTTTGATACATTTCAATTTTCTCGTTCGGTCTCACTTAATGAAAAAATTCGTGTAGCCCATGCACCCACAAACCGATTTTACAAAGGGTCTGATAAAATTATTTCTGTCTGCGAAAAATTGGTTCTGGAAGGAATAGTTGATTTTGATTTAATTGAAAACTTGCCACACGCTACAGCACTGGAACGAAAAGCAAAATCTGATATTTTCATTGATCAAATTGGGGATAAAGGAGGTTGGGGCTATGGTATGAATTCTGTGGAATCATTATCCATGGGAATTTGTACTTTGACAGAAATCAATGATAAATACAATTCATTTATACTAGATCACCCATTTGTGAATGTGAATCAGAATAATTTTGAATCTATTTTAAGAGATTTATCTCAAGACAGACAAAAAATTGAAGCAAAAGGAATAGATGCAAGAAATTGGGTGGTAAAAAACCATGATATAACACACGTGTCGGAAAAATTATATCAATATTATAAAAATATGGAACTACCCGTATGAATGGACAAGTTTATAATCCATATTTTATTTTTTGGTCGCGTATCATTAGCACCCTGATTTGGCCTTTTTACTTCTTTTGTAATTTGTATAGAAAATCATACTCACTCAATGATGAAAACATAAATGCAATTCTCATTTGTCAATATCACCGTATTGGCGATGTTTTACTCATCGCCCCCGTATTGAGATCCTTAAAAATAAGATATCCCCAGGCACATTTAACATTATTGTGTTGTCAAGATGCTGAAATTTTAGCTCGCGATCTGGAATTAGCCGATGAAGTAATAGGCATTGAAATTCCATGGACGAACTGGGACTGGTCCCTTTTTAAATGGCTGAAGGTCCGATCCATAGCAAGGAATTTTAGAAAACAAAATATCGATATTGCGATTGATTTCAAGGGAGACCTGCGTAATAGTTGGTTTCTTTGGCACGTCCAGCCCAAAATGAGTCTCGGTTATACTGATACAGGTGGATCTTTTTTTTATACGCATCCAAAACCATTCCCTGCCGGTGTCCATCAAACAGAACGATCCTTGCAATTAATATCCCATCTTGGATGTGATTCCAAAATGATGGATGAAAAAAAATCTATTTACCACGATCAAGGCTTTATCGTATTTCACTCCGGGGGAACTGATCCAAAAAGATCGTGGCCAGAAATAAAATGGGTGGAATTAGCGGAATCACTATTGAGAGATCATAAAATTGCAATTGTAAAAACACCTGAAACAGGACCTGTAATTCGACGAATGAAAGAAAGGAAATTGCGAGTAGAAATCTTTGAAGGGGATCTAATCGCATTTAAGCAATGGTTAAAGAATCAGAAGATGCTTATTGGCATTGATTCCATGCCAGGGCACTTGGCGGCTTATCTCGGAATTCCCGTCATTTCCATCTTTGGTTCACAAGATCCTAATTTGACGTGCCCTCTTGGTAAATGGACAACAATTATTCACCCAGACATACCGTGTCACCATCAACGAGATCACTGGAGATTATGTGCAAAATGCATGGCATCTATTGACGGTGAAAAAGTTTCATCAGCGGTTGTAGATCTGATTTCAAGAGTAAAGAATAGGCAGTAAATAAAAATATTGCCTATATAGACTTTGTTTGTAAATTCGGCAAATCAAAAGGGGTTGGCTCTTAATTCCACGAATAAAAAAGGTCAATCTAATAAAAGGACGGAGACAGTAAGTTACCGTTCTTGCTAAAGAATCAAACCAAGGAGGTATCGGCATGGCTGATGTGAACTCAACCGTACAAAACGCAGCATCTGGAATAATTGGCGTAATCAAGGCACTTATTGTGTTATTTGTTTTCGTTAACATTGTTTATTCCACAGGATTTGACCCTATTGGTGGAATCGTAGATCTGGTAAACACGTTCCTGGATGGTGGTTTTGCCGGACTGCTGGCTCTGCTGGTTTTTCTCTCGTTTCTGGGATAATCACACAGGAATTACATGGGGTCTTGGTTCACCCTGACCCCGTTGCCTGACAACAGGAGGAAACTATGCTGAAAGGTGCGTTGCAGACCGTTAACGGGTGGCTTGAACAAATCACAGATTTGCTCAAGACTTTAGTCGTCATAGGTATCGTTGTAGGAATTTTGTTTGATGACTTCTTCGGAGTTATTGGCGGATTGGGTAGAATTATGGCTCAATTCGGAGATGCAGGGTTCGCAGGGATACTTGCCCTGATGATAATCGTTATGTGGTACGAAAAGAAATAGCGCGAATTTCAAATCCGCTGTTGCGCCCCGGTTATTCCGGGGCGCATTCATTTAAAGACCTCATGGCCAAATATCGACTCACGTGCCATGTAACCTATGCCATACTGATTTACTGTATGGTATTTTTTTACCCTAAACAACTATACGGAGCATTTGAATCTGAATCGCTGTCCCCACTTCAAAATGCTGCGGGTTCAATTCCATTTTCTATTCACCCTAACTCCTTGGGTGTGCTATCCGACCCAACAATTATTTCTGTTAATCGATCTCTATTTGGCGCTGGAAGCCTCAACCGAAAATTCGGTTTAAAATCACTCACTGAATCTCTCTTTGTGGTTGGGGGGAATTTCCAAGATTTTGGTGTTGGACTTGGCGTGTCTCGATTTGGGAATCCCAACTACCAAGAAACATTGGTTTCAATTCTGGGCGCTAAAAATTATAAAGAACTGGTTCAACTTGGAATCTCTCTTAATATGTATCAATTAAGGATCTCAAATTATGGACAAGCTTGGGCGATTGGTTCAAGGATCAGTATAAGATATACCATGGGAGCCAAAGTGGAAACAATGATGTCTTATTTAAATGCAAATCGTCCTGTGATTGGACAATCCAAGGAAAAACTTCCCCAAGTGATATCAGCGGGCATTTTGGTAAGACCGAATGAAAAAATCACTGGACAAGCATCTCTCGTCCAGGATACTGAATTTCCAATCAGTGTTCGCTTTGGGATGATCTATAAATTGCTCGACCAAATGGATATTGCAATTGGCAAGATCCAACAGCCTAATATTTTTACGACAGGAGGATGTATAAACTGGAAAAATTTTCGAATCGAATTTGGTTACCTTTTTTATGCGGATCTTGGCTTCATCACTTATCAGACTGGTATTAATTACACTCATATTCCATAAAGTCTCTTTTAGTCAATATGAGGTTTTTGAGGCCTTTGATCCGGAAAAAACACTACCGGAGTCGGACCTTGTTATTCTCAATAATGCCAAGGCTTTACACCAATCACTCACACCAGAATCTGCTTTTATTTTATCCCAACTTTCTTTTTTAAGCCATGAAGAGGTTCATGCTTTAGGGCAGGTCTCTGCAGGTGAATTGAACAATCTTGATCATTATCAGCGGCTGAAAATGCTCTCCGAAGAACTTTGGAAAGGCAAAAATGAATTAAATATCCAAGGGTCATTTATTCATAGAATTAATAGGACGGAGGGCGTTCAATATAAATGGTTTGGTGATTTGAATTTTGAACAATTTAGAATTGGCCTTTTTGGTGAAAGAGATGCGGAAGAAATAAACATTCTTGATCATTATTCGGTGTTTTTGAAAACAAAGTATCAAGACTACGATTATACCATCGGTAATTTCCAGATGCTGGTTGGACATGGATTGATCAGTTGGCGGTCCATGTCGGTTAAATCGGATTTTGGGTCAATCAATTCTGCTTTACGCCGCGGAAGAGGGATACAACCCTTCAGGTCCGGGCATGAATCTTGGGCCTATCGCGGGTTAGGATGGCAACAACCCATGGGCCGCGGTCAACTTTCGGCAGGGATCTCCCATAGGAAAATTGATGGCTCAATCGAAAATAATCACATCAATATTTCAAATGTTGGGCTTCATGTCTCGGATACCCAAATTAAAAATCGTGGTAATATTTCAGAAACAATTGGGATTGCTGACTGGGAAACAACAATTCCAAATGGATTAGCAGGGTTTGTGGTTGGCGGTGGTGCCTGGACCGATAATAACAAAGATCATTTTTCGAATCTAGCGTCATCGGTTTATGGTAATTACAAAGTCTCAAATTTGACTCTTTTTTCTGAATTGGCCGTTACGTCCCAGAATAAAAATGCAATAATAGGCGGGGGAAGAATGAAGCATGATTCATTTTATTATGGAATCGTATTTCGAAAAATTGACAATGATTATTTTGCATTACGGGATAATGGGTTTCGAAACTGGAATAATAAAGAATTCGGGGAAACTGGCGTTTTGCAGGAACTTCGATTCCAATTTGATAAAATCAAGGTGAATGTGTATTCTGATATGTTTAGAAGGTTGGAAAAATCAAAGGGGGAGTTTAAAAGAAACGGTCATGAAACCGGCATTAGCTTGGAACAAAAATTCAATCCAACTTTATGGATTCAAACAAAACTAAAGATTCAGGAAGCATCCTCAGAAAATTATGGTTATGTTGATTATAATTTTTCTTCTGTCCCCGTTTCTACATTTAAAACGACCATTAAGTGGAAACACGATAGAAATCATTCATTCCAATGTCAACTCCAGGAAAAACATAACCAAAATGGGAGTCCTTCCAGTTGGGGAGTGCAATTAAGGAGCAAGCATTCTTTGAATCATTGGTCTGTAAAATGGTATTGGGTGACTGTAAAAATAGAGGGCAGATCATGGCTGTATTATTGGGATGTGAATTTGCCCGGAGAAATGAAAAGTAAAGTTTTCACTCGGCATGGTCACTATTTAGGGAATGTTGTATCCTACCAAACCAGCAGCAGAAGCGAGATCCATCTGCGCATTTCAACAGCATGGCAGACGTGGGATTTTGATGTCTTTCCAATTGTTAGGGGCGCCCTGCAAATAAATATCTCAATATGATGTCATTTCATTGTTTGTGTTCAAATTGACAAGATAAATTCATCCCGATGTTTTTCAGCAGAATCACCCCACTCCTTTTCCTAACCAGTGTACTCTGGGGCGAGATTCACGTTTTTAACCGCAGTTCCGGGACTGAATCAGAAATAAGAACGCTTTTAGACTCCAAGAAACTATATATATCAGCAAAGGACCTTTCCCAATCTTTGTCGTCCAAACTGTATGAAAACGCTGAACGAAAAAAACTGGTTTTATATATCACCGGCAAAAAGGTCAAAATTTCCGGGAATACCAGTTTTATTATGATTGATGATCAGCCTTATCAAATGTCCCAGATAACACGAGTAGAACCCCATGACCTTTATGTACCGGCAGAAGATTTCCTGAATATTTTAAAATCAACTGTCCTCCCTGGGATAAATTTCGATCGGAAGAAAGAATTTCTGGATATTGATGTGATCCGGTTCAATATCACCGGTATCAGTATTGATGTAAAATCCAATGGAACCATCATTCGGTTGAACACCCGTAAACCATTTTCAGAGCGAAATATCAGTTCATTCATCAATAGACATGGCTGGTATTATTTGACGGTTGTCGGGGCGATGGTAGATACAACAAGTATTAACAATGGGTTGGCTCGTGGGGTCATTCGCAGGATTGAATCGGATCAAATTGGTGAAACCGCCCAAGTGGCTTTTAAACTGGGCTCAAAAGTCATTAGCCATGAGTGGTATCAAAGTTTGGATCCCAACGAAATTGTGATCACCCTCCGAACACCCTTGGGGAAAATAGAGGAACGTATTGAAAATGTAAAAGAGAAGCAACGTTTGGACACGGTTGTCTTGGATGCTGGTCATGGCGGAAAGGATCCAGGTTCCCGCGGGAAATATGGCACAAAGGAAAAGGATGTTGTGCTTGATATCACCAAACGGATCGGGCGCCTATTAGAGAAAAATACCAGGATCAAGGTTATTTATACACGGGATGAAGATGTATTTGTACCCCTGATCAAACGGACCAAAATAGCGAATGATGCTGATGGAAAGGTGTTTGTGAGTATTCACGCCAATTCCAACAATAACCGCAAGGTACAGGGATATGAAACATATTTGTACAGCTTGGCAAAAAGTGATGATGCCATTGAAGTAGCATCTCGGGAAAATTCAGTCATTCAGTTTGAAGAAAAAACGGGACAATATAAAGACCTTTCCGGAGAAAAATTGATCTTGGCAACCATGGCCCAAAGTATGTTCCTGAAAGAAAGCGAAGATTTGGCAGCCATCATCCAAATGGAATTGGATAAAAAATTGACTACCCCAAATCGTGGTGTAAAACAGGCAGGTTTCTATGTTCTGTATGGTGCCTCCATGCCCAACGTTTTGGT
>DQOT01000022.1 GCA_015658495.1 Fidelibacterota bacterium
CTTTGAGATGATCTTCCGGGATCTGATGGTTTTTTGCATAAAAGAAACCCACATTTTTGCAAGCATTTCTAATTTCATTTGCTGTTTGTTGTAAATCCTTTGTTTCACACTGTGTATCCAGAAGTGAAAAAATATCTATGATTGGAATTTCTTTGAAGGTTGAATTATTTGAGCTCATTATTCTTAATGATTCTTTTAATTGATTTTATATTAACACTTTTTACCAACATTTGTTCTTTGGATAGCATCATTTGGATCTGTCGAACAATGTCCATTCCTGAAACCACTTTCCCAAATGCGGCGAACCCTTGTCCGTCCGGATTCCGTTTGCCACCAAAGTCCAGTTCTGGTTGATCATTAATACAAATAAAGATCTCCGAACTGGCGGTTCCAGGTTCTAACCGAGCCATAGAAATGGAGCCATCTTCGTGCTTGATTCCGGATTTATCGGTTGTTTCGTGGGCGATGGGAGGAAGTTCCATTAGATGTTTATCAAATCCCAGTCCGCCTTGGATCACTTCGATCTTAACTTCATTATCCGGTTGATTTCCCATGTGAACCACACGATAAAAATGAAGATCTCCATATCGGGTCTCATCTATATATTGTAAAAAATTGGAAACGGTGATGGGCGCTTTGTCCGGAAAAAGTTCGATTTGGATTGGCCCAAGATCCGTTTCCATTTTGATCATGACTGTTTTTCCGAGACAAATAGTGAGAATGGCTAAGTTTGTTAATATCTTTTTTAGCATGGACTGAAATTAATAAAAGTGCAGGTAAGACATTCTTAAATTTCACCATGCCATCTTTCAAAGATATTCAGGATGCCCACGAGCGGATCCGCCCTTTTATTCATCGCACATCTGTTCTAAGCAATGCCAGTTTGAATAAATTGTCCGGCGCCGAATTGTTCTTCAAATGTGAGAATTTCCAGAAAGCAGGTTCCTTTAAGATACGGGGCGCCACCAATACTGTTTTGCAACTCACACAAGAAGAACTAGATCGTGGAATAGTTACAGCTTCATCGGGGAACCATGGAGCTGCTTTATCTATGGCCGTGTCAAATCGCGGTGGAAAAACAACAGTCGTGATGCCCAACAATACCCCCAAGATGAAAGTGGATAATGTAGAGCGGAATGGGGGAAAGATCGTTTGGTGCGAACCAGCCCAGGAGTCCCGCGAAAAAGTATTGAAAGAATTGTTGGCTGAAACCGGAGCTGTTTTGGTTCACCCCTATAACGATGATCGAATTATTGCAGGACAGGGAACCGCAGCTAAGGAACTATTGGAAGATCACCTGGATTTGGATATGATTGTTTCACCTGTCAGTGGTGGTGGATTATTGAGCGGCACATTATGCTCCGCAAAAGAAATGAATCCTGACATAAAAGTTTATGGTGCGGAACCTGCTGAAGCAGACGATGCCTATCGCTCTTTACAGTTGGGTGAAATACAAGCCAACGAAACAACGAACACCATTTGCGATGGACTAAGGGCTCAGATCGGCACAATTCCATTCCCAATTATTAAAGAAAAAGTGGATGGAATTATCACTGTATCGGAGGAAGAGATCATTGATGCCATGGGCATGATTTGGGAACGGATGAAAATCATTGTTGAACCTTCGAGTTCCGTCACCCTGGCAGCAGTGTTAAAGGATAAAGAAGTCTTTACCGGAAAAAAAGTGGGCTTGATTTTATCAGGGGGCAATGTAGACCTGGATCATCTACCCTGGTAGGTTTGAATCTACTTTATTGATTCATTAACCCAGTCGCCGTAGGGCTTGTGCAATTCATCCACGTCCACTGCATAAATGGCTGGCAGGTCATAGGAGTGGATTTTAAGGATTGCCTTTTCTACATCCTTGTATTTATCCTTGGTGGTTTTGAACATGATCCGGAATTCTTGGTCATTCTGGATTTCATTTTCCCAGGTGTAGAAACTCTCGATCTCTGAGATCTGGGCACAGGCAGCCAGTTTTTGTTCTACCAGGGTTGTAGCCAATTTCCTGGCATCTTCTAGACTGCCAGCAGTGGTAAAAACAGCAATTGGTTTAGATTTCATATATAACGAATGAGCTAACCTGCACAAACATGATAATACTTTTGTTAACTACTGACATTATGATTACAAATAAACTTTGAATTTGCATCATCACGCTACCAA
>DQOT01000150.1 GCA_015658495.1 Fidelibacterota bacterium
ATCAAATAATTCAATCTTATCGATGTCCGCCTTCTGTACGCATTTGTCCAAGGTTTTCATCCCGATACCACGAGGGGGGAAATTCACAATTCTGCGCAGAGAAATGGTATCTCTTAAATTAATCACCAACCTCAAATAGGCCAAGACATCCTTCACTTCCTTCCGGTCATAAAATCGAATGCTACCTACAATGTTGTACGGAATTCCCATCCTGCGGAAACTGTCCTCCAACGCACGGGATTGCGCATTGGTTCTATAGAGCACCGAAAAATCAGAAAAGGTTCGTTTATTGAGTTTGATCTCTTTTTCCAAGGCAGAAATAATGGCATCTGCTTCTTCTAGTTCATCACGGGTTTCGAATAATCCCAACAGGTCACCCGATCCATTGGCAGCTACCAAATTCTTTTTTGCGCGGCGGTCATTATGTGTTACCACAGATGTAGCCGCATCCAGGATCTGCTGGGTAGAACGATAATTTTTCTCCAATGTAAAAATCCTGCAACTGGGGAAAAATTTTCCAAAATCCAGGATGTTGGATACATCGGCGCCACGCCATCCGTAAATGGATTGATCGTCATCCCCCACCACACAGATCTGTTGATTATTTTCAGAAAGCCGTGTAAGGAAATGGAATTGTGGCCGGTTGGTATCCTGGTACTCATCCACCAAAATGTATTTCCACTTTTTTTGATATTTCGCCAATATCTTGGGGTGTTTATCAAATAATTCCAACGGATAAAGTAAAAGATCATCAAAGTCCAAAGCTTCATTTACACGAAGTGCTTTTTGATAAGCGCTGTATACCTCCACGACTGTTTTCTCAAGAATTGTTCGCGCTTTTCGAGCCTGTGTACTCGGAGTGATCATTTTATTTTTTAAATAACTAATCTGGTTCCGGGCATGATTGGGTGCAAGGGTATCCTTGGGAATGTTCAGTCCTTTCAGGACAACCTTAAACAGATCCAACTGATCCTGAACATCGTAAATGGCAAATTGCGGACTCAAATCAAGGTGTTTTGCTTCAACACGAATCAGGCGTGCGCACACAGAATGAAAGGTGCCAATGGTGATGGGAAGATTGTCCGTTTTGAGAAGACCCATAACCCGCACTTTCATTTCCTTCGCCGCTTTATTGGTGAAGGTTACCGAAAGAATATTTTCCGGTTTGTAGAGTTCTTCACTAATAAGGTAAAACATTTTATGGGTTAACACCCGGGTTTTACCGCTTCCAGCACCGGCAAAGATGAGGATGGGACCATCCGTGGCTTCAACGGCTGCTCGTTGAGTTTTATTTAATTTTTCTAAACTCATTTGTGATGTTTTTTCTTCCTTAATTCTCGACGAAGTTTTTGGAATTGTTTTTTGGCAATATTGTGTTCTTTTTCATTTGTGGTAAACGTGTGGTAGCCATCACCCCTTGCTACAAAAAATAAATATTCATTTTCAGCTGGGTACAATGCTGCTTTCAAGGATTCTGCCCCAGGAGAATTGATAGGTCCCGGAGGTAAACCTTTATATTTGTAAGTATTGTATGGAGAATCAATTTTCAAATCCCGATTCAATAACCGTCTCGGCCCATCTTCAATAATGTATTGAATGGTTGGGTCGGCCTGCAGCCGCATCCCGCGATTTAACCGGTTATGATACACACCCGAAATGATAGGCCTTTCATTATCATAAATAGCTTCACCTTCAATAATGGATGCCAATGTGACCACTTCATGCTCTGTCATGTTCAGTTCGCGGGCACGGTCACGAAACGCATCTCTCCAAAAATTTTTGTACTCAGAGACCACATTGTCTAAAACGGATGTGGGTGAATCGCCGTCAAAAAACAAATAAGTGTTCGGGAAAAGATATCCTTCGATCGTTGAAGCCTTAATATCATGTTTCCGTAAAAAGCGATGGTCTCTGGCAATGTCAAGAATCTCATCTATCTCAAAGCCCATTACATCATTCAAATGCTCTGCAATCTGCTTCACGGACCAACCTTCTAATAAGCGAACTTTTTTAAGTTCCGGGGATCCATAAACCAATTGTTTAATAATGTCATAATTTGATTGGGTATCCACCAATCGAAAGGTTCCAATCGGGATTTCTTTTTCCTTACCCATGATCTGGACAGCCCAACGAAACATTTGCTCGTTGGAAATAATCTTTTTTTCAAATAATTGCTTTGATATCGCATTCAACGTCGATCCGGATCTCACCGTGACTTTTGAAACAGAAGATGAATTTGGTTGAGGCCATAACAATATCAGGATAACCAAAGCAATCGTTGTAGATATGGTGATAACCCCCCAAAAGAGATATACCGGATTTTTCTTAAAATTTTCGGCCATTTATGGGCGGCGAATTTAGGATTTTACGATAAGCCAAGTCAATCCAGTTTCTAATTAATTTTTTAAAGTAAAAACCACTTTGGGTCATTTACAATCCAACGTAATTTTGCCGCCGCTATGAGCAAATTATTTCACAATAAGGATAGTGACTCAAACACATCTCTGTTCGAATCCTGGGCTTTTTCCACCAAAAATTACGTTTTATTTGGCATTGGTTTAGCCCTGATCATTGCGGGGTATTTTATCATGGCAGCTGGAGAAGTCAACAGTTTTCAAAGCCTGACCCTTGCACCCATCATGCTGTTCATTGGATATATCTTTGTCATCCCTGCAGCATTGATCTATCGGGAAAAATCTCCTGAAGTGGAAGAAAATTTGGGATC
>DQOT01000087.1 GCA_015658495.1 Fidelibacterota bacterium
GTATTTGGTCCTTCTTTTGTTTTACGTTCCCTTTCCTGGTTTGATACCATTGATTTAAAGGACCCCACCGGACAGACGGACGGTGTAGAAGCATTTCGGCTGCGGTGGTTTCCTTCCAACTCCTTATCAATCTGGTCCTGGTCAATACTCAATGATCAGGATAGTCTTTCTTTTGGTGGACGAGCAGAAGTTTCAATAAATATGGGTGACTTGGGATTTACCTATCATCAAGATCCTTCAAAATCTCTGCAGACTAATGGTCAAATTGGCATTCCAATTTTAGGTTCTCACAATCGCGTAGCTATTGATTATCGGTATGATGGATTCATCGGCTTTTGGAATGAAACTGCCGTGATTCTTTCTGACGATATTGAAATCAGTATGATAACCATTGGGGCAGATTATACCCTGCCCATCGCTAACGGAATTTTGATTATGACGGAATCCATGTTTATCAATCATTCCGAAATTAACAACCAATCAATTACCGCATTTATGGCTAGTGTCCCGCTGGGGATGGTTCATCAACTGATGTTTATTTCCCAATTGGATTGGAAAGAAGATCGAAGTTATAATTATCTACGGTGGAGCAGTACCTACGATCGTTATAGTTTAAATTTCATCTTGTCTATTAGCCCAAAACGTGCTGATTATAATCTACCTGAAGAAGATCTGCCTAGATCGCTGGCAGGTTTTGGAACTGGTTTACAATTTATGTTTATTTACAATCATTAAAATAAAAAATGTCGAAAACTTCTGTTGTCCAAATCCAAAACCTGTTAAAACAATTTCCTGTTGGCGGTGATTTTTTCACAGCATTGAAGGATATTAATCTGGAATTGGAAAAAGCCGAATTCACAGGATTGGTGGGTCCGTCCGGCTCCGGGAAAACAACGCTTTTGAATATTATAGGCGGACTCGATTCTCCCACAGAGGGAAATGTGGATGTATTGGGAATGAACTTGGGTTCTGCATCTCATAATGAAAGAGCAGCATTACGCAGGACTCAAATGGGATTCATTTTTCAAAGTTATAATTTGCTTCCTGTTTATTCTGTTTTTGAAAATGTGGAATTACCATTGATCCTGAATAAAGTTGAACCACAGGAAAGAAAACAATTGGTAACTCAAGCAGTGGAATGGGTGGGAATATCGGACAAAATTGATTCCCGTCCGGCAATGCTCAGCGGCGGCGAGTGCCAACGAACTGCTATTGCCCGCGCCATTGTTCACCAACCGGCATTGATTTTAGCAGATGAACCCACAGCTAACTTGGACGCGGAAAATTCTCATCACATTATGAAGATCATGGTTCGTTTGAATAAAGAACTTTCCACTTCATTTATTTTCGCGACCCACGATGAAAAAATCATGGATTACCTGCGGCGGATCATTCATTTGGATGACGGCCAGATCGCCAATGATGAACAGATCGACCAGCCCAAATTTGATGAGTAGACATGCTGTTTAAGATTGCAATTAAAAATCTACTGGGTGCCAGACTGCGCACTTGGCTCAATGTTTTTGTTACCGCAATCTCCTTTTTCATGATCATCTTCGTATCCGCCATGTACGACGGTATGCGGGAACATGCCATGCAGGTTTCTATAGATACGGAGATTGCCGGCGGCGCCTACTGGCACCCCGAGTATAATCCCCTGGATCCTA
>DQOT01000082.1 GCA_015658495.1 Fidelibacterota bacterium
TGTTTTTGGTCGGATAAAGAAGGATTTCCAGGATCTGATCAATGTAGCCAAACGAAACAGCCGAGCCAACAATAATTGCCAAAATGGATTTAACGAGACGCCATCTCAATTCTTCAAGATGGTCAAGGAATTTCATTTCTCCTTTAGATTCAGAACTCATCTGGTTGGCGATCCAATAATTTTTGTGCCATAATTACTGGCGCAGATTTAATGGAATTCAATGTTTGTGTGGCTTGATTTAAAAAGGCTCTTTTCTCTTCTGTCCAGAACTTATCTTCCAATCTTTCACGAATGAGGTCCGACACTCTGTCTCGATAGCGATTCAAGCGACGATTATCCAGCATGCCTTTCCCCTCCATCAATTTTAGATGATCCTGGATGCCCATAAATAGGTCTATGATACCTTGACCTTGATTTGCAACTGTATTGAAGACTGGCGGTTCTATTTTTCCACGAGCTGTAAAATTGTGGAGAATATTCTTTAAGAGTGATGCCAATCGATTCGCGCCATCCCGATCCGATTTATTGATCACAAACAAGTCTGCGATCTCAATGAGTCCCGCCTTCATGAGTTGAATCTCATCTCCAGATTCCGGAACCAGAATAACAACAGTTAAGTCCGCAGCCTTGGCCACATCATGTTCGCCTTGGCCCACCCCAATTGTTTCATATAAAATAATATCTTTCCCACTGGCAGCCAATACATCCCCTGCTTCCTGGGCTTTTCTGGCCAAGCCACCCAAATCGCCATGACTCCCCATACTGCGGATGAAAACCCGGTCGTCCCATAAATATTTATTCATCCTGACCCGATCCCCAAGAAGCGCGCCACCCGTGAACGGACTTGTGGGATCTACAGCGATCACACCAACAGTTTTATTACTCGAGAGGCAGGTTTTGATCAATTCATTGGTCAGCGTACTTTTTCCTGAACCGGGTGGCCCTGTGATCCCAATCCGAATAGATTGGGATGAATTTTCATGGAGTTCGCTAAAAAAAGAATCGGGGACGCGTTGGTCATTCTCAATCCTTGTGATCGCTTTTGAAATGGCTCCGGTGTCATTGTCTAAAATGCCGGGAATAAGCTCTTTGGGCATTTAAGAATCGAACTCCTCGATAAATTTATTATAATTATTGATGAGGAGTTCACGGCCGTTCCGTTGGATAAAACCTTCTTTTTCCAGCAATTTCAGTGCCCGGGACACAGTTTCCCGGGAAGTCCCGGACATATTGGCTATATCCTGTTGGATCGGCGCTTTGGGAATACTCACATGCCCTTTTTGGATCACGCCCTGCTCTTCGGCGATTCGAAGTATACAAAGTGCAATTCGTTTTTCCGCATCACTCAATGACAGACTGGCAATCTGCCGATCACTTTTCCGTAACCGGAGCGCCATTTCTTTTAGTAACTGAATTGCAATCTGCGGATATTCTTTTATAACGAGTAAGAAATCATTTCGGTTCAATGTTAAAACTTTTGTGTCGTCCAGTGCGATCACATTGGCAGAACGGGATTCACCATCCAAGAGTGACATTTCACCAAAAAAGTCACCATCATTTAAAATAGCAAGAATGACCTCTCGTCCTTCCTTACTCAATCGGGTGATTTTGACACTGCCCTCGGTTACAAAAAAGCACTGTTCCCCTTCTGATGCTTCCAATAGGATCATTTGCCCTGCTTCATAATGTCTCAGAACCATTTTTTCCGAGATATATCCCAATTCTTTTTCGGTCAAATCCCAAAACAGTGAGACAGATTGTAATAATTCAATTTTATTCATAGCAAAAAAATACGGTGTCCTTTCTACTTTTCAAATTTTATATCCGTTGATTAAAATTGTTTGAAGGCACAAAATTTTCCACACAAAACTTAGGATGGGTGGGTCTATGATTTCGTAAACAGATTATTGACTCTGAATTTCATGATAGTGTAATTTCACAAACTTTAAACTAAAGGAATTTTACTAAATGGATAGACATCCGCAACAATTAAAGCGGGAACGCCAAGACATCAAAAGACGTGCAAGAAATGTAGATAGCATGTCTCGTCTTCGCACGCACATTAAAAAAGTTTTATCAACAACAACCAAAGCCGATGCTGAAAAAGTATATGGTGATGCAGTGAGCATTATTGATAAAGCAGTGAGTAAGAATCTTATTCACAAAAATACGGGTTCACGCCGGAAGGCTCAGATCACCCGTCACGTAAACTCACTGAGTTAAATTTTACTCAGAGTGTAATTCGATCACCCATCTGAGATCTGGTAGTTAGGGGCTTCCTTCACTATTCGGACCTCATGCGGGTGATTTTCTTTCACGCCTGCCGCAGTGATTTGGACAAAGGTTGATCTTTCTCCAAATTCTGCAATTGTTTTACACCCGCAATATCCCATGGATGATTTGACACCGCCTGTCAATTGATGGATCGTATTTCGAACCGGGCCACGGTAAGGCACCATCCCCTCAATCCCTTCCGGAACTAATTTGGTTGCTTCGGCACCTTCCTGGAAATAACGGTCACCGCCGCCTTTTTGCATGGCACCCATGGATCCCATTCCACGATAAGATTTATATTGCCGTCCTTCGTATAAAATTGTTTCTCCCGGGCTTTCGTCCATGCCAGCGAGCAAACTCCCCAACATAACGGAATCTGCCCCGGCAGCTAATGCTTTGGCAATATCACCACTATAACGAAGTCCACCATCAGCGATGACTGGAATATCGAATTCTTTCGCTGTATCCACAGCATCCATGATAGCGGTTAATTGGGGAACGCCTACTCCAGCGATCACACGCGTCGTACAACTTGCACCTGCACCGATGCCGACTTTCACACAATCCACACCTGCATCAATCAATGCTTTTGTTCCATCGCCGGTAGCCACATTCCCTGCGATGACTGCAAGATTTGCATAGGTCTTTTTGATGTTGGCGATTGAATTCAATACCCCTCGAGAATGGCCATGGGCTGTGTCGATTATGATAGCATCCACTTCCACATCAGCTAACGCTCCGGCCCGATCAAAAGCATCTTCAGAAACACCAATGGCAGCTCCCACACGAAGCCGGCCATTTTGATCCTTACACGAATCAGGATTATCTTCTTTTTTTTGAATGTCTTTTACCGTGATGAGCCCCGTGAGATTCCCATCCTTATCCACAACCAATAATTTCTCGATCCGGTGCTTCTGTAGGATCTCCTTGGCCTTATCCAACGAGGTTCCTTTTGGAACCGTGATCAGGTTTTCGGAGGTCATGCGATCGGAAACCTTCAGTGAATCGTCCGTTTCAAATCGTATATCCCGATTCGTGAGAATGCCTACTAAACGATCATCATCCAAGACCGGGAGCCCGCTGATCTTGAATTGAGACATGATCTTTTTTGCATCCGCAATGCTAGAACCGGCACTTATGGTGACCGGATTCAAAATCATCCCGCTTTCAGATCGTTTGACACGATCAACCATTTTCGCCTGATCTTCAATTGTTAAATTTTTATGGATGATGCCCAATCCACCGGTTCGTGCCAAAGCAATGGCCATATCACTTTCAGTGACGGTATCCATGGCAGCACTTAAAATGGGAATATTCAAGGTGATATTTCTTGTTAAGCGGGTTGTGAGTTCCACATCTCTTGGCAGAACGGATGATGCCTTCGGAACCAGAAGAACATCATCAAAAGTGAGTGCTTGTTTAAAAGGGGGACGATTTTCCATGGTTACTCCAATGAAAGTTGATTCATGACAGTGTTTACCAATTCACCGCTTTGAATTTTTTCTGCGATCGATTCTATTTCACCAGAAAGGACACGGTCACCCTTTTGATATTTACACACAGACGTGAGGATTTTCAGGACAGCTTCTGTTCCTTTACCTGGTTGAAGATTGGGTGATGCAATTTGGTTTGCAGCACCGGCAACAATCAATTCCACGGCGAGAATGTGTCGTAAATTATGTTGAATCTGCAAAAGTTTTTTCCCGGCCCAGGGCGCCATGCACACATGATCTTCCTGCCCTCCGGATGTGGGTAATGAATCCACACTGGCAGGATACGCTAATGTTTTATTTTCGGATGCCAAAGCAGATGCAGTGACATGTGCGATCATATAGCCAGATTCAATACCGGGAGTCTTGGTCACGAAGGGTGGAAATTTTCCTTCGACACCCTTCATAAAAAAATAAGTTCGTCTTTCAGATACTGCACCCAATTCAGAAAATGATATGGCCAGAAAGTCCATTGCCTGCGCCACATGTTCTGCATGAAAATGACCGGAACTCACTACATCTCCATTTTCCATTATCAATGGATTATCGCTAACGCTATTGATCTCGTTATTGATCATTTCTTTGGCACTGGCGTTTCCATCTCTGCTTGCCCCGTGTATATGGGGGATACAGCGAAAACTGTATGGATCCTGAACCTTCCCGCAATTGGTATGAGATTGGACGATCTTGCTGCCATCTAAGAGTTGATACACATTCCTAGCTGCTGACTGTTGCCCGGGATGGCCTTTAAGAGCATGAATCTCCTTTTGAAACACTTTCCGGCTGGCGAAGCTATTTTCCACAGACAGTGCGCCAGCAATGTCCGCTGTTTTTAAAAGAATGTCGCCATCCAATAATGTTTTGATACCCAATGCAGTGGATACCTGTGTACCATTGACGAGACTCAATCCTTCCTTCGGATGTAAGACCAACGGTTTGACGCCTGCTTTTGAAAGAGCAGTTTTGGTCACCATTTTCTTCCCTTGGAAAAAAACGTGCCCTTCACCAATAAGGGCCAAAGCCATGTGCCCCAGTGGTGCAAGATCGCCACTGGCACCCACAGACCCTTTTTCAGGAATGACGGGAAGAATATCTTTATTTAAGAATTGAACAATTTTTTCTGCCAGGGCTGGACGAATACCGCTGTACCCTTTTACATAGGTCAGGAGTTTTAAAACAAAAATGGACCGAACCAATCCAAGCTCAAATGGTTCACCAACACCCGAAGCATGACTCCGAACCAAATTAAGTTGAAGAACTTTTTGATCTTTTGGATCGATCTTGATTTGACTCAAATTCCCAAAGCCGGTATTTACACCATAAATAGTTTTCCCGGCATCAATTTGAGCAAGAAGGCAATGATGAGAACGTTTGAGATTTTTAAGGGAATCTTTCGTCAGGGAGGCACGGACGGGTCCTTCAAAAAGTGGGGCGAAATCCTGGTAGGAATAGGAACGGGTAGAAATACGTAGGTTTACCATCAGCGAATTTATGATTTTGTATCATTTTATGCCAACGAATGAAAAAAGGTTTATTGAATCGAATCCATCTCCGAAAAGGGAGTCATTTCAACAGGCAAGGATCGAGCAAAGATCTCGCCATAACGCTTGGTGACAATGCGATTATCGAGACAAATAAATTTCCCTGCATCGTAGGTGGTGCGGATCAATCTTCCAAATCCCTGACGGAAACGGATGGCACATTCCGGAAGTGAATATTCCATAAAACTGTTTCCACCCATTCGACTCACAAATTCTGAATAGGATTTTACCAAGGGTTCAGATGGAACATCGAATGGAAGTTTCACCAGAATCAGGATCTCTAACAGATCACCAGGGAGATCAACCCCTTCCCAAAAACTGTTTGTTCCAAAAAGGATTCCGTTTGGATGCTGATGCATACCTTTGATGATTCCCGGTCGGGACGCACCGCGGATTTGTGCGAATAAGGGCAGGTCCCTTCCACCCGGTTTATCTTTTAAAACATTGGCTGTATCAGTTAATGTTTTCCTTGAAGTAAACAATACCATCATCCTTTTTCCAATAGTCTTATGTAAATGATATACCAATTCTCCAATCATGGTTGGGTCGTTGGATATTTCCCGCGCACCGCCGTATTGATGATAGGTGACTTGCTCATTATAGAGAAAAGGACTTGAGAAATATTTTGTTCTGACATGATCAAAATCATCTAAACCAATTCGCCGTAAAAAGTAATCAAATGAATTATTCACCTTAAAGGTTGCCGATGTCAATAAACAATGATCGAAACGTCTAAAAAATTCTACGTTCAGTTTTTCCGCAACGTCAACTAGTGATGCATGGAGCGACAAGGTCAATCTTTCTTTGGATGTATTCGGATTCCGGTATTCCCCTTCCATCCAATAGACCCAGTCATGGTCTTGATTCTCCGTCAAACGAACAAGAGATGTCATTAAACCGCTGGCGGTTTCCAATCCGCGATCTAATACAGAATGGAGTACAGGAAAATCTGTTCGGGATGGATCCATTTCCAAAACAGCCTTCCGAATTTTATCTAAAAGGGAGAAGACGCCTTCAAGGCTTTGCTTCATGGTGTAAAGTTCAACGGTGATAGGTGCATATACTTTCTCCAATCGACCCAGAATTGGCTTGTCCTGATAGGCTTTCGCCGGGGTAAACCTGTTATGATTATCATCGGATAAAGCCTGCATGAATTCTTTTAAACTTTTTTGTGCATGCTTTACCGCATCTTTAAGATTATCACGGAGTTTACCGATCCCCGGTTCTAATTCGCTAATCTTATGCAATAAATTATTCCAACGGGCAGATCGTGAAAAGGATGGATCCACGGTTTGAAGCAAATAAGATGTGTTCTGCTCACTCCATTCCGTTTTGAACTGTTCATAGGCAGATTTTACAAGATTATGAGCTTCATCCACGATCACAGAATTGAAATCTGGTAAGAACCCTGGCTGGGCTACATCTGTCATTAACAGAGAATGGTTTACAACAATAATATGTGCCCGAAAAATAGCCTTTTTCAATTTACCATAATAACATCCATCATGTCGATTGCAGACCTCCCCTGTACAAAATCCCGGTTCACTGCAAAAGGTTGGTTTAAGCCACGTCCGCCGTGCATTAAAAAATCCTGAACATTCCGACAGATCACCGGTTTTTGTCCACCGCATCCAGAATAAAACCGGGATTAATGCTTCCACATCCACGCTGTCCAGTGTTTTTGCATCAGAGATCAACCAATCAAATCGTGTTTTGCAGATATAATTTTTCCGCCCTTTCATCATGACCGCCTTGATGGGGACATCCAGCGTTTCAGCAAGTTGGGGCAGGTCTTTGTAAAATAATTGGTCCTGGAGATGTTTTGTATGGCTGGCAACCACGGTTGGCCCTTTGTCTTCAACATACAGTGAATTCTTGAATGCGCCAAAAAGGTATGCCATGGATTTACCTAATCCCGTGCCAGCTTACACCACACCAACACTTTTTTCCTGTGTTAAAGTTTCTTCCGCCAAGGATGCATATTTTGCCTGATTGGGTCGGCTCTCAAAATTTGGGTGAACATTTTTCAAAAGACCCGTGGGGCCAAAGACATCTTCTGCCGTGATTTGGTTAATATCCCGTGACCCGTCACAGCGGTATGTATTCCATTTGAAATCATGTCTATTTTTGGATTGAACCAATGCTGATTTCAGATCACCCTGTCGCGTTAATTCATTACCGAGATCTACATACAATTGCTGGTTCGGAATTTCGGATCCCTTGATCAGTGCAATGACTTTTGAGATCATTTCCAATGGATATGTGGCTAATTCATCCAACATTTCCAAAAAGATCAATCCTGTATTTTCAGTATCCTTTTCAGCACGGTGAGCACCTTTTGTCGACAAACCGAAATATTCGGATAAAGCGCCTAAATTAAAAACAGGTTGATCAAAAAATAAACTACGCGATAGTTGGAGTGTGTCGTATTTTAGATGTTCACCTTCATCTCGGCCAAGACGAGAACAAAGTTGTGTCAATAATTGCTCGTCGAAATGGATATTATGCGCCACCAAAGGATCACCTCCCAGAAAATGAAGAAAATCATCAATAATGGTTTCTTCAGTGGGGGCATTCTGAACCATTTTATTTGAAATACCGGTGATTTCTGTGATCATTCTCGATATGGGTCGTTCAGGATTTATCAGTTCTACATATCGATCTGAGATCTTGCCATCGTCAAAACGGATGGCGGCAATTTCTATGATTCGGTCGTTGTAGGGATCCAGACCTGTGGTCTCAAAGTCGAATGCAGTAAAACGGGATAAATTGAGTATTTTGAGAAGCGCTTTTCTGTCCAAGGGATTGTTCAATTATGAAAACAGGATTTTAAAATAAAATAAGGGGCTCGAGAGTTCATCTTTCGGGATTTCGTTGGATAACATCCCGGAAATGATATTTTGGACTTCTTCGTTCCTTGAAGCCCGGCTGATTACAAAATTCAGGAGAAATTTAGATCGAGCAAGACTTTGTAATTTAGTGCTCGTTCTTAATTCTTTTCCTACTTCTCCCCAAAGCAATTCATCATATTCAACAAAAGCCTTTTCGGAAAAATCGCCTGATTCCTTACTCTTGGCAGCAACTTCCATGGCATATTGACCTGAAACCATGGCGTTACCAATTCCCTCTCCCGTAAACGGATCTACGAGTCCGGCAGCATCGCCAAGAAGCATGAAACCATTACCATGGTTTTTTCGATGGATACTCCCGAGAGGCAAATTCCATCCCACCGGTCTCTCCAGTTGTTTTGCATCGGCAAATCGTTCTTTAAAATATTCAGTTTGAGTGACTTCATCCATGATTTGTCGAAGGGTGCGATTTTCCTTTTTCATATCACTTTTGCTCAAACCGATCCCAATGTTGGCTCTCCCATCGCCTGCAGGAAATAACCAAAAATAGCCAGGATTCACCTCTTTTACATAATGGAGCTCGATCTGATCGGTTAAGCCTTTCACACCTTCATAATAACAGCGAACGGCAACAGAAACATGGTCCATTTCCATCTCATAGAGTCCCAATTTCCGAGCAACGATTGAATTACACCCGTCGCAACCCATGACGATTGGTGCACGAAATTCTTCTTCGGTTCCTTCCCTTGTTTTCCCTTCTACGCCCACAACATTGTTATTTTCGAAAATAAGATCTTTGACCGAAAACCCTTGTCTTGTATCAGTGACTGCAGCGGCTTTTTCAAATAAATAATTATCAAATATCTCCCTGGGAATCACGAACCCCTTGGTAATGTGGTTATTATTTTGTGTTCCTTTCAAATTCACATCAAACTGAATATTTTTGGGACTTCCAAATGTGATTCGATTGATCTCGGATCCATCCAAATTATCAAGTTCATCCAGGATATCCAATTCCCGCATGATGCGGACACTTTTCCCGGACAAGGCATCGCCACAGATCTTATCCCGGGGAAAAACAGCTTTATCAAGCAAAATACAGTTCAGCCCAAGGCGATGGGCATACAAAGCAGCGGATGTACCGGCAGGACCGGCACCGACAATGATAACATCATACATTTTTTATAACTCTTCTAAAAGGTCAACGCCAAAGGACGGGTAAACAATTCCATACCTGAAATAATTCACCGTCCGCAGTGTGTAAAATAATCCTGCCAAAGGGATGAGGAACCACGGCGCACGGACACACAAAAACATGGCAAAAATAAAAAGTGGGTAAAATCGTGCCCGCTGTAAATGGCGAACATGGCTGGGCCACAGGAGGGCGATCATGGGGAATGGCAATGAAATCATACTAGCTGTACTGATGATGGGATCATCGAAATAAAACCCAAGAAGAACTGCTGCAAACATGAGCAAAACAGAACTGACCAAGAAGAATTCTTTCCGATCCCAATAAAAGTTATACCACTCTCCTTTTGTTTCATCGAATTCGATGACGAATTGAAAAATGGCCAATCCACCTAAAAAGGCGACTAAATAGGGCAGGAATGATTTCAAATCATTTATTGAACTGTTCGGGGTCGCCCATCCAATAA
>DQOT01000057.1 GCA_015658495.1 Fidelibacterota bacterium
TGGATATATTTTTATCAAATGCAACAGTAGTTGATTCACTCATAAGTCGGTTTTCCGGGTACGGAGATTTAGGCTATTTTAAAGAAAAGATATTTATTTCGGCCAGTCAGCTAAGGTCCTTGAAAAATGATTTTAAAATCATACTGACTCAAAATGGTTCAACCGAGGTAAAAAAGACTGCATTTTCAACCTATAAACCTGGTGTATCCAATTTTGTATTTAATATTGATCTGGCTCTCAGGCAGATGAAATACGTTTTGACCAATGATGAACGGCTTCAATTAAAGAGGCAATCAAAAAAGGATAAAGAGCAATTATTTCATTCGCTTTGGAAGGAGAGAGATCCCACACCCGATACAGAGCATAATGAGCTGATGGAAGAATATTATGGCCGTGTTTGGTATGCAAACGAACATTTTGATGCTTGGCAGCCCGGATGGGAAACGGACCGTGGTATGATCTACATCTTATTTGGCCCAGCAGATGAGATTCAGCAAACACACTCATCAACGTCAACCTCGTCCCTGTATCAGGTGTGGAGTTATTATAAGATCAGTAAACAATTCATTTTTAAAGACCAGAACGGTTTTGGGGATTATCGATTGGAAACACCCTTTTTGGGGTCAGGTTTATGATCTTGGAGCGATTTTCCCATAGTGGGATTAAGTCCTTTAAAAAATGTCCGGCTCAATTCAAATTCAGATATATTGACCAAATATATAAGAAGGATGAAGGGATTGAAGCGTTCTTGGGGAAACGTGTCCATGAATCCATCGAATACCTGTACAACCAAGTAAAATCGGGTGTGATTCCCTTGGTGGACGAGATTCTAAAAGTTCACAAATCCTTATGGAAAGAAAAGTGGCATGATCGTATCGCAATCGTTTATCAGAATAAAACTGCCCGGGATTATTTTTATCTCGGTGAAGAATGCATGGCCCGCTTTTATCGACTGAATTATCCATTTGAAGAAAGGGTGATCGCTAATGAGCACGAAATGGTTTTCCTCTTAGATGAGGATGAGAATTATAAGATCAAGGGTATCATAGACCGCGTTGACCACGATGGTGAAGGCAATTGGGAAATTCATGATTATAAAACAGGAAAACGAGCCCTATCCCAGAAGGATGCGGATAAAGATCATCAATTGGCTTTATATCAAATTGGTCTCATGGCGGAAGTGAAAGAGATCAAATCCATTAAACTGGTCTGGCATTTCATTCAACACGGTATCAAGGTAGAATCGAAAAGAACTGCTGATGATATTCGAAAAATCATCAAAGAAACGAAAAGTACCATTGATACGATCCGGCAAAAATTGACCAATGGCGGGGAATTTCCACCCAAAAAATCCATTTTATGTAATTGGTGCTATTATTGGGAAGAATGCCCGTCTCAATTTGGAACGAACCCTTTTATTAAAGCATAGTACCCTTTGATAAACTTTATGTGTGAAGAAAAAGGAGATAAAATTTCCCTGATTAAGGCAGGAAATGCAGTTAATAGCGGTGCTATGAACAAATTTTCAAACGAAAATCAGGGGAATTTTGGACTTTTTAATTTGTGCAATAGGTTTTTAAAAGGGTTCTTATAATATGAAATTATTTACGCAAGAAGAATACCAAGCGATCGAAGCGGCAATCCAGTCCAAGGATTTGGAGGGATCCCACAAACAAGTCTTATCTAATTTGATCAAAACGCCGCATAAAA
>DQOT01000251.1 GCA_015658495.1 Fidelibacterota bacterium
CAGTATTCATTCATTTTGTGTGGATGACATATGGATAGATTTACCAATGCTTCAGCCATGTTGGAAAGTGCTGCAATATCATGACCCCAACCTTTTTTGATAAACTGCATAATGAAAAGATCATCTTTAGTGAATCCGTTAAAATCAGGTTTTAACAAAAATGTCTTTATTTTTTCATATCGATCTGTCTTTTCTTTTTCAGATTTATTTTTTCCACTGAATAGATCAAATCCTTTTCCTAAATATTCATTAATTAAGCGCTGGTCAATCATATGATTCCTCTTTTTTAAGTTTAATTATTTTTCCCCTGTGGCGCACAGTACGAGGTTTCAATTTTTCATTTGACAGTCGCTTGGCCACTTTAGGAAATAATGTGATATGCTCTTTTTCCAGAGATTTCAACAACCCCGGCCGTATGGCTGCCAATCGAGCTTCAGCCTTTTCGATATCTTCCTGTTTACTGAATGAGATCATTAAACACACATTGCAGGACACGTTTGCATCCATAAGATATTTCAATGCCTTAAAGGGGAGGTTATAGCTTTCGGATACTGCGCCTGTGAGTTGATTATATTCATATTCATTCGTCCCTTTGATGGATACTCGAACATGTAGGTTTTTGAACTTGGACAATTCGTTGGCAAAGTCAGGGTCATGCCCCAGTGTAATACCGTTCGTTTCAAGGACATATACAAAGTCAGATTTGTCAACGAGGGTTAAAAGTTCAAATAAATGCTGCCGCCCCAAAGTACCTTCAGATGCTGAAGCTGAAATAAGTGTATGTCCATACTTTGTTGCAGCTTTTGTCAGTTGATCAAACACTTCTTGTGGCGTATAAAACTGTCCTGTTGAATGAGGCCGGCGCACCGGTTTATCACTAAAACAGAATTTGCAGCGAAGATTGCATCCCACTTCCTGGGCCGACGTAATTCCCCCATAAAATCGAAGCGGGCGTGACAATCGGCCATACTTTCGCATGTTGCCTTTCACCACGGTCCGCTCCGTTGTCCTTGTGAGGACTATGGGGTCATAACCGTCTGGTTTTTTCGGGTTATGTCGGGTTGCCATATTAGTTTTTATTTGCTTTCGAACCGTAAAGAACACTGTTCTGAATAGACGTTATAGCTCGAGTCACACCTTTGATCGTTTCGCCCATAAATGTCATACCGCCATTCTTTTCAGCATGATCCCATTCAAAATCAACGAGATCTTTAAGAAATGCAGTTGGTGTATATTTAGATTCAGCATTTTTAGTTGCGCTATGTAAGCGTTTCAATGCTTTGGATTTATCTTTATATCCCAACTTCGCTTTTTCAACAGAATCAGATAGCATTTCGATTGTTTCATCGTAGGCTTTTTTATCTACGGGATGTGGGATACCGTCTTTTCCGCCCACAGCAAATGAAAATCGTGACGGATCTTCAAATCTAGACGCATCCCCGTGAATCACTTCACTGGTTAATGCCAACGCTTTCAGTGTTCGAGGACCGATTCCTTTCAACAGAAGCAGATCTTCAAAATTATCAATCTCATTGGTGTACGCCATATGCAGCACCGCTCCCAGTCGGTTCAGATTTAGATCCTTTTCCCGAATATCGTGTCTATCGGGAAGGGAAATATTTCGGTACACATCCAATACTTCACTGGGTTTTTCCTTGGTGAGTCCCACAATATTGGTCCGGGCAAAGTCTGCTCGGCTGTCTGCTAGGTTTAATATGGGCGCACCTCGTTCACCCACAATACCTACATGAGGATCGCTCACAAATGAACGAACAGTGGGTGAGTGCCAATGATATCGTCTTGCTCTTCTGGTTCGGGTATTCATTCCTTGATTGATCCCCGTCCATTCACCTTCATCAGATAATATGAAGTATTGCTGGTAAAGGTTATACCCATCCTGGATAGCATTATTATCCACGCGCCGCGTCAGTTGACTGGCTTTTACCAACTCGTTTCCTTTGAGTCCGTGATAGTTTGACACGCGTCTAACTTGCTGTGGCGTATTCCATCCGTATTTTCCTTTACCGCCGAGGATGTAAATACCAAGTTCAGAAGCCATGGGATTTATTTTTCGTTTTAAGGATCCCAAAACGGTGGCCGTAACGCCAGATGAGTTCCATTGCATTCCCATGACTGCTCCAAGGGCTTGGAACCAGTTTGGATCGGACAGTCGTGTTAAAACTTCAGACTTACCGTAGTTTTGTGCTACAGATTCAATGATGGCGGATCCCATCTTGCCCATTCTTTCTGTGAGCCATTTAGGCATTTTGCCAAAGTGCAGCGGCATGCCCATCATTCCAGAATTAATCATACTATTCTCCTTTTTGATTGTTGTTTTTGTCGTGTATGGCATTTCCCGACCATGACCCAATCTTCGGAGACGGTGTATTATAGCAAATTGTTTAAATTATTATGCTTCCGGCATTTTTTTATGAATCTCATGATATTCTTCAAAATATTCTTCATAGTCACTATCTTCACAAAATGTATTTTTCATAGATAAAATAGTAATTGTATTTCCGTCTTCTAATTCAAGCTCAAATGTTTCCTGTTTTTCATTCTTTTTTGTTTTTTTCATGATTTTCCTCCATATCCTTTTTGGTAACCAAGTCCTTTAACTAGACCTAATCCTATAAGACGATTGGC
>DQOT01000339.1 GCA_015658495.1 Fidelibacterota bacterium
CAGGAAGGCTTGACGGCATTTCTCGAAAAAAGAAAACCAAACTGGATCAAAGACTGATGCCGTCCCGCCCTTCTTCTGTAAAAATTGTTGAAGTGGGCCCGCGAGACGGTCTTCAAAGTATGGCTCAATCCATTGCAACAGAAGATAAAATTCGATACGTCGATTTGTTAACTGAATGTACTTTTCAAGAGATAGAAGTTACCAGTTTTGTCTCTCCAAAATGGATCCCGCAATTGGCAGATGCCAGTGAAGTCTCAAGTTCGATCCATCGTGCCCAAAATACACTTTACACGGCCCTTGTCCCCAATGTACGTGGACTTAAAAATGCGTTGGAAGCTGGGTATAAATCCGTTGCTGTTTTTACCACTGCCAGTGAATCCCTCTCTCAAAAAAATACAAATTGTTCCATAGATGAAAGTATTCACCGATATTCTGAAATGCGCACGCTCTGGGAAGAAAATAATCTCAGGGTTCGTGGTTATGTGTCCACAGTTTGGTATTGTCCTTACGAAGGTGAAATCGATCATGAATCCGTCTTTGATGTCATTTCAAAACTCATTGATCTCGGGATTACCGAGATTTCCCTGGGCGATACTATCGGACAAGCCCAACCAGACGAAGTTCGGAGATTATTAGATAAAATTTTGTCAAAATGGGCGTCATCCCTTTTTGCACTTCACATGCACGATACTTTTGGATTTGCTGAAGAAAATATCCGCGCAGGCCTTGAATTTGAAATATCCAAATTTGATGGCTCCACCGGTGGCATCGGGGGATGCCCCTATGCGGAAGGAGCATCGGGAAACATTGCCACAGAAACCATTCATTCATTATGTCAATCTCTCGGGATTGAAACAGGAATTCAGTCAGAAAAATTAATTAAAGCGGCTGAATTCATTCAAAATATTATAGAAAAAGAGTCACTTACTCATGCCGAAGATTGAGACCCAGATCGATCCATCTTCAGAAAAATTCAAATCGAATTATGAACACCAAAAGGCATTATCGGATGATCTCACATCCGTTTTGGATAAAGTTCGGGAAATGGGTCCACCTCATCGGATCGAGAAACACCATAAGCGTGGAAAACTCACAGCACGGGAACGGATCGATAAACTGAAGGATGAACATACCGATTTTCTCGAATTTTCCGAAATGGCAGCCTTTGATGTTTACGATGACACTGTGCCTGCCGCCGGAATCATAACCGGGATTGCCACGATCCATGGCCATTCATGTATCGTTGTTGCCAACGATGCAACAGTTAAGGGTGGCACTTATTATCCATTGACAGTGAAAAAGCATCTCCGTGCCCAGGAGATTGCATTAGAGAATCGACTGCCCTGCATTTACCTTGTGGATAGTGGGGGTGCATTTCTCCCCAAACAGGACGAAGTTTTTCCTGATCGGGATCATTTTGGACGGATCTTTTACAATCAGGCACGAATGAGTGCAGCTGGGATTCCGCAGATCGCTTCTGTCATGGGATCTTGTACCGCTGGTGGCGCTTATGTCCCTGCTATGAGTGATGAGGCGATTATTGTAAATAGAACAGGAACTATTTTTCTCGGTGGTCCACCTTTGGTAAAAGCAGCTATTGGCGAAATAGCAACACCGGAAGAACTTGGCGGCGCTAG
Source organism: Fidelibacterota bacterium (assembly GCA_015658495.1). GTDB lineage: Bacteria > Fidelibacterota > Marinisomatia > Marinisomatales > UBA1611. Next base: position 1,638 of record DQOT01000339.1, read on the forward strand.
GCTCCATACACGATTCAGTGGTGTTGCAGATCATTTTGCGGAAAATGATGATGAAGCCATTGAAAAGATTCGTGGTATCGTTAATCATTTTCCGGATCCAGCACAAAAAGATTTAGACTATGATGAACCGGTTTATGATGCCGATGAATTGTTTGGTATTTTATCTAAAAGTCACCGTATACCGTTTGATGTCCATGAAGTTATTGCCCGAATCGTGGATGAGTCCAACTTTGAAGAATTCAAGGCCGATTATGGAAAAACACTCGTGACCGGTTTTTGTAAGATCGGTGGAAACACCATTGGGATTGTAGCCAATAATGGTGTTCTCTTCAGTGAAACCGCCTTGAAAGGCGCCCACTTTGTTGAGATATGCTGTCAGCGAAAAATCCCCCTTCTTTTTCTTCAAAACATCACGGGATTCATGGTGGGTAAAAAAGCCGAAGCTGGCGGTATCGCAAAAGATGGTGCAAAAATGGTACAGGCAGTGGCCACTGCCAATGTTCCGAAATTAACTGTGGTAATCGGTGGAAGTTTCGGTGCTGGCAATTATGCTATGTCAGGGAGAGCCTACCAACCTCGATTCATGTGGATGTGGCCTAATTCTCGAATCTCCGTCATGGGAGGCGATCAGGCAGCTAACGTATTGGCTACAGTTAAAAGCGATCAACTCAAAGCTGAAGGCAAAAAAATGACGGCTGAACAATTTGAGTCAGTGAAAAATCCAATCCTGAAAAAATATGAACAAGAAGGTCATCCTTATTATGCCAGTGCCCGACTTTGGGATGATGGTGTCATCAATCCTACAGATACAAGACGGATCCTGATCCAAGCGTTGAAAGCAGTTAAAAATAATCCATCCCCCGATCCTAATTTCCCTGTCTTCCGGATGTGATAATTTGTCATACAACCTTCACTGAATATCAGTTCGTATTAATAAAATTAATACGAGCCGATGAAAGAATGAATAATGTATGATTACGAAAAACGATCCTGATAAAAAAACATCGGAGCTGTGGAGCCTGTATGATTCTCAACCAGAAAAAGCACGTCCAATGTCGTTTTGGTTTTATTTCCCAACTGAAAAAAGAGCAAAATTAGCAAAAGGTGTTCTGGGCAAAGAAGGATTCGATGTAGATATTTTGCCACCGGGTGGTCCAAGAGATAACTGGCTTTGCTTGGCTTACAAATCCATGGTTCCGGAATATTTAGA
>DQOT01000228.1 GCA_015658495.1 Fidelibacterota bacterium
ATCAATCTGGGAAAAGGAAAAACAAACGGTTTCCCAAATTTCCAGGCTGAAAGAAGAAATGGAAGAAGAAAAATTCAAAATGGAAAATTATTTCAGGGAAGGTAATTATGCCGATGCTTCAAAAATTCAATATGATTCTATCCCTGACTTGGAAAAGAAAATTGACGAATTAACACTGACCCTTGAGAATTCCCAATTCGTGAAACTGGAAGTTCAAACGAATGACATTGCGGAAGTGGTTTCCAAATGGACGGGGATTCCGGTCCAAAAAATGCTGGAAGGGGAAAAGGAAAAACTGCTGCACCTGGAATCAGTATTTCGAAATCGCGTCATTGGACAGGAAGAGGCTTTAAAGAAAACTGCGGACGTCATTCGCATGTCAAAATTGGGCATTTCAGATACAGAAAAACCCATTGGTTCATTTCTTTTCACGGGGAAAACCGGTGTTGGAAAAACTGAACTTGCAAAAACAATTGCAGAAGCATTATTTGATGATGAAAAAGCATTGATTCGAATTGACATGAGCGAATTGATGGAACAACATTCCGTCGCCAAATTCATTGGGTCTCCTCCCGGTTACATTGGTTATGATGAAGGCGGACATTTAACAGAGAAAGTCCGACGGAGACCTTATGCTGTCATTTTATTCGATGAAATTGAAAAAGCACATCCAAGTGTTTTAAATATTTTGCTGCAAATTCTGGATGACGGAAGATTGACAGATTCGAAAGGTCGAACCGTTAATTTTAAAAATACCATTATTATCATGACATCTAACCTTCAAAAGAATGAGATGGATATTTTTCTCAAACCTGAATTTCGAAACCGGATCGATGAGATTGTTTATTTTAATGAATTGACTCCGGAGGTGATAAAACACATTGTGGATCTAAACCTTCAGAGAATGGTTAACACCCTGCAATCACAGAACATCCGCTGCTTTATCGATGACAGTATTCCGAATTACCTTTATAAAAACGGTTACAAGCCCGAATTTGGAGCCAGACCCATCAAGCGACTGATCCGCAGGGATATTCTTTCAGAGATTTCTCGTTTTATGCTTGACCAATCTGATGTTGAATCAATCAGGATTTTTTACGAAGAAGGTGTAAAAGTGAATGCGGATTATTCAGATCAGCTTCAAAAAGCTGGATAAAATCCGACCAACTGACTCAGGATTGAATTCAGTATTTCGATGAATGGAGATCGTCCTGGGATGAACCACACAGCCCATATATTCCAATTGGTCACGAAATGAAGATAAAAACCAATGCCCGCCTCTCCCGCTGTGTGTGGCTATCAATACCTTTTTTTCGTTGAATGCATCCCGCCAATTCCGGGTAGATACGGTGATCCATGAAATGGCATTAGTTAAGATGGGTGGAACACCAGCGTTATATTCCGGTGCACAGAAAATAAATCCGTCAGCATTCTCAAAATTTTCAACCAAAGCTGATGTGACGGATTCATCCGCATTTTCACCATCAGGTTTATACAAGGGTAGCTCATAATCTTCCAAAGTAATCATTTTATAATCAGCATGGAGCAACCCACCAATCTTTTTTGCTAAACGATAGTTATTCTCCCTTGTTGCCGAGACAATTAAGATTTTCATTTCATTCCTTAATTAGTTTTAGCCAAAAAAAGCACAAATTCTATTTTTAAAAATCGTACCATTTCACTTTTTAAAAACTTTGTGTCTCTTTGTGATCTTTGTGTTTAATCAGACGACAACACCACCATCCACATTCAGGACGGTCCCGCTGATATAACTTGCTTCATCACTGGCGAGAAAGGTATAAGCATTGGCAACGTCTTCAGGCTGTCCCCATCGTTTGAGCGGCACTTTTTCGCCCATCATTTGCACAATTTTTTCAGGCATGCCTGCTGTCATATCTGTTTGAATGAATCCCGGCGCCACAGCATTTACACGAATCCCGTCTTTCCCCAATTCTCTCGCCCAGACCTTTGTCATACCGATAACGCCCGTCTTGCTGGCCACATAATTGGTTTGCCCAAAATTCCCGTTATGAGCAACCACAGATGATGCATTTAAAATAACACCGCTTCCCTGCTCTCTCATGATATCGGCAGCGGCTTTTCCACATAAATACACGCCACGAAGATTCACATTAATCACAGCATCAAATTGATCGGATTCCAGTTTTTTCAAAGTACTATCCATGAGGACACCAGCATTATTTACTAAAATGTCTAATCGGCCAAATTCAGATTTCACAAATTCAAATAATGCGTTGACACTCTTTTCGTTACTGATATCCGTTTTTACAAAATGTGCGCCTAATTGATTTGCGGTAGATTGACCTGAATTTTCATCAAATTCTGCAATGACTACAGTGGCGCCTTCTTCAACAAATTGTTGCGCAGTGGCTTTACCGATTCCCCGGCCACCACCGGTGATAATCGCAACTTTACCGTCTAATAATCCCATTTGTTTTAAAATTCTCCCTGGTTAAAACCAATTTTCAATTTTTTGCATTCTCCGATAAGGTCTCCTTTCATGTTCCTGGGTCCACTAAAAAATAATCTTGAATTCAATTCTGAATTCTTGGAACGAATATCCTTTAATTCTTCTGACCAATCAGGGATACCAAAACTGGATTTTCCCCACAAATTATTAACCAAAGTCACATCTGTTTCCATATCTAAGATATTTGTGGAGATATACATCATTTTTTCTTTCATTTCTTCTGGCTTCTTATCCACAAAATAAATATGGTAATGAAAAAAAGAGTCTGCATTTTGGAATTCAATTTCATCTAACAATTTCGTGAACCATTCAAAATAGGAATCATCTCTATTGAGCCAGTACAGGTCAATTCGTTTTAATTTGAATTGCTCCGGTTCTTCCTTCGACCTCATGGCAATATCCTGCAATATGGGTGCCATTCGGGAAATTCCATGACCTGCCCCGACTAAAATTGCATGCTCCGTTTCAAGAATCTTATTGCTGGAAGATCCATAAGGTCCATCAATGCGCATATTCCAATCCAACTCTTCATTCTTTGTCAGTCCTTCCACTGTTTCATGATAAAGTTTACCTGTCCATCGATTGTTGGATTTCACATGAAGAACCAGGTCACCCTCATCAGAATGGTGGATGATATTGAACGGATACCATTCCATTTTCGAGATCTGGGGGCAATTGATATAAACATAATCCCCAGGTGTGAATGTGAATCCATCCGGTGCGGAAATAGTGAGCTCTAATATTTTTGAAGGAAGAAGGTGTATGGCTTTCAGGTCAACATAACTTCGGTTCTTTTTACGGTTGATCAGAACATTATATAAAAAGATCAATCTGGGAATTAATAACCACTGAATAATACCAATATCCTGGACTTGGATGCTGCTTTGCAATTGTCTTTTTTTCTTTTTCTCCTCATGGGAGTCTCCATTTTCATACCGATCGGGGATGAGCCAACTCACTGGATTCACCGCAAATCCTGCCAAAAAATCCGGATAAGTATGGGCCACGTCCAAGAATTCTCCAAAATCAATCGTACCACTTTTATCTGTGTCTGCCCGCCTGAAAAATTCATCCACCAGCAGATCCAACTGGAATTCATCATAATCCAGGTTATTCTCAAGAAAACTTTGTTCGATCAGGATCTTTAATTCTATTTGGTCAATAAACCCGCTGTCATCCAGATCATGCAGATCAAAAGCAAATCGTATCTTATCCTTATCTGTACCACTGATAACCAATTCGATCGTCTCCATAAATTCCGCAATATCGATGGTGCCACTCTTATCTTTATCAAAAATGTCGAAGAGCCGGTTGGAAATCTCTTCATTGGAAATTTCAAGACCTTCCTGAAACTCGGAACGATCAATGAGTTGGTCTTCCCCGGCGATTTCCTGAAACTTGTTTCGAAGATCCACCAGAAATGGCCCGGCTAATTTTTTAGATGAATTGATCAAGGATGTTTTCCATGTTAAGAACGATTTCTAACCCTTAATTTATCGAAGACGTTTTACTTAAAAAGGAACTTTTTATAATCTACATTATTTGCTACAAAAGACACAAAAATCGCAAAAGACCGATAATAAGTGAGTTAAAATAA
>DQOT01000126.1 GCA_015658495.1 Fidelibacterota bacterium
GCTTTGGCGGTTCCTGCAGCAGAAGTAAGCCAAGATGCAGTCACCCTCTTGGATTCTGTGTCTCAATTTGATTTCTCCTGGATCAATATGTTCATGGGCTGGATTCCCGGTTCCATCGGAGAGACCAGTACCTTATGGATCATGGTTGGTGCCATATTTCTTACCCTTACCGGCATTACTTCTTGGCGCGTCATGGCCGGTGCAATCATTGGACTTACAGGCATGGCAGCGCTCACAAATTTTATGGCAGGAATGACCGGTTCTTCCAACACAATGTTGACACTTCCGGCTCATTATCATTTGGTCATGGGTGGATTTGCCTTTGGTGTAGCCTTCATGGCCACGGAGCCGGTGACAGGCGCTCACACAGATAAAGGACGCTGGATCTACGGAATATTTATTGGTGGACTAACCGTAATTATTCGCTCTATCAATCCTGCTTATCCTGAAGGAGCCATGCTGGCAATCTTGCTCATGAATGCTTTCGCATCGCTTATCGATTATTTTGTGATTCAGGGAAATATAAAACGACGGATGATTCGCTATGCGCAGTAACACTTACACACTGGTATTCACTTCCATTGTGACCATCGTTTTAGGCTTTTTTCTCGCTTTAGCGGCAGATGGTTTGAGAGATCTGCAAGATCTCAATGTGGAAAATGACATGAGGAAAAATATTCTCTTGTCCCTTGGGTTCAAACCGGGGGCTGAAACACCCTGGACTTCTGAAGATATCCAAAAATTATTCGAAGAGAATATTGAAGCGCTTGTTTTAGATGCTTCCGGCCAGAGAACAGAAAAAGACCCCAAGGAGATTGACACTGAAAAGGACCTTGAATTCTTGCCTATTTATTTGAAAAAAATCGGTGACGAGGTGGGCGGATATGCAATTCCTATTGCCGGGAAAGGATTGTGGTCAACACTTTATGGATATTTTGCAATCGAGCCGGACGGACGAACCGTCATGGGGATCACCTTTTATAAACATGGTGAAACGCCTGGATTGGGAGGCGAAGTGGACAAAGTCTGGTTTCAGCAAAATTTCATTGGCAAAAGATTTGTAGATGAGAATGATCAATTGCTTGGTATTCATGTTATAAAAGGGAAGGTTCAATCCGATGATCAAGAAGCCTATCATAAAGTAGATGGTATTTCCGGTGCAACCATGACGGGAAAAGGATTGGAATATTTCCTGAAAGACGATCTTGCAAAATATGAACCCTTTTTTAAACAGGTGCGGGGAACACAAAGTTAATGGCCTTTCTTGATAAAAAATCCAAACAGGCTTTCACAGATCCGTTGAGTGCAAATAATCCCATCACTCTGCAAGTGCTGGGAATATGTTCTGCTTTAGCTGTAACTGTGAAAATGGATACAGCTGTGGTTATGACCTTGGCTGTGGTTGCTGTATTGTCTATATCCAATATGTTGATTGCTTTACTTCGTAATCTGATCCCGGGAAAAGTTCGGATCATTGTTCAACTTTCTGTCATTGCCTCTCTCGTAATTATAACCGATCAAATTCTTAAAGCATACATGTATGATATCAGTAAACAACTTTCCGTTTTTGTGGGATTGATCATTACCAATTGTATTGTCATGGGGCGGGCAGAAGCATTTGCCATGCAGAATTCTCCCGGAAAATCTTTTTTAGATGGATTAGGAAATGCACTCGGTTACGGCGGTATTTTGATTGTTGTTTCCTTTTTCAGGGAAATACTGGGCAGTGGAACAATTTACGGGTTTCAAATCATTCCGGATTCTGCCTATACAGCCGGATATGAGAATATGGGACTCATGGTGCTGTCACCGGGGGCATTCATAATTTTAGGATTAATTGTCTGGGTCCACCGGATATCAGCGGACATCGAAGAGGAATAGCTATGGTTGAGCATTATATCAGTCTAGCCACCAAGGCCATGTTCGTTGAGAACATCCTGTTAGCCTATTTTCTTGGCATGTGTTCATTCCTGGCGATCTCCAAGAAGATTGATACATCCATTGGTCTCGGTTTCGCCGTGGTATTTGTATTGACCATAACAGCGCCAGCCAACTGGGCCATCCACAATTATTTCCTCCAAGACGGCGCCTTTGCATGGGCCGGTTTCCCCGATGTGGATTTGAGCTTCCTGAATTTTATTGTATTTATTGCCGTCATCGCTGCCATGGTTCAATTGGTGGAAATGATCCTCGATAAATTCTCGCCAACATTATATTACAATCTTGGCATTTTCCTGCCCCTGATCGCGGTGAATTGTTCAATCCTGGGCGGCTCACTTTTCCTGGTTGAAAGAGAATATACGCTTTTGGAATCAACCGTGTTTGGTTTCGGGTCTGGCATGGGCTGGTTTCTCGCTATTGTATCCATGGCTTCCATTCGTCATCGCTTGCGGTATTCCAATGTGCCGGCCAAACTTCGTGGATTGGGAATCACCATGCTTCTAACCGGGCTTTTGTCCATGGCATTCATGGCTTTTTCCGGAATTGATCTCTAATGGAATTGAATCTTTTAAGCATTGCAGTCTTCACCGGTGTGATCCTCGTTTTGGTTCTCATCCTTAATTTTGCAGAAAGTAAACTCCTGCCCCAGGGTGAAATGACAATCACTGTAAATGAGGATGAGGATAAAAAATTTAAGATTCGTCCCGGCGGGACACTATTAGCTGCGTTAGCGAAGCAAACAATTTATCTCCCATCAGCCTGCGGTGGCGGTGGTACCTGTGCCATGTGCAAATGCCAGGTTTTGGAAGGTGGTGGCGGGATACTTCCTACTGAAACGGGTCAAATCAGCCGCAGCGAAGCCAAGGAAAATTGGCGTCTTGCTTGCCAGGTGAAAGTGAAGGAAGATATGAATATCCATGTTCCCGATGAGATCTTCAGTATCAAAAAAAGGGAATGCACTGTCAAGTCCAATGAGAATGTGGCTACTTTTATTAAAGAATTGGTACTGGATTTACCGGCAGGGGAGATCCTTGATTTCAAGGCCGGGGGATACATCCAGATCGATATTCCAGAATACAAGAATTTATTATTTAAAGATTTTGACGTCGAGAATGAATATCATCCGGATTGGGATAAATATAATGTGTGGGGATTGGTTGCCAATAATGATGAACCCATTTTCCGTGCCTTTTCCATTGCGAACCATCCAGCGGAAGGGAACCGGGTGATGCTGAATGTCCGCATTGCTACACCCCCGCCACCCTTATGGAATGAAGTCCCTCCGGGTTTGGCATCCTCCTATATTTTTAATTTGAAACCGGGAGACAATGTTACCATTTCCGGCCCTTATGGTGAATTTTTTATCAAGAATACAGATCGGGAAATGGTTTACATCGGTGGTGGCGCCGGGATGGCGCCCATGCGGTCTCATTTATTTCATTTATTCCAAACACTGAAAACAGGACGGAAAGTTTCATTCTGGTATGGCGCCCGTTCCGTTCGTGAAATGTTCTATGATGACCAATTTAAACAGATTACCCAACAATTCCCCAATTTCAATTATACGGTAGCGTTATCTGAACCAATGGAAGAAGATAATTGGACGGGACCCACTGGATTTATTCACCAGGTTTTGCATGACCAATATCTGGAGAACCACGAAGATCCAACAGAAGTGGAATATTACATGTGCGGTCCGCCACTCATGATTAATGCCTGTGACGGTATGTTGGAAAGTCTCGGTGTCGATCCTGAAATGATTGCATATGATAGTTTTGGGTAAATAAATCCCCATATTAAATTGAGAAAAAGCCCTCCGCCAATTAGTGAAGGGCTTTTTTTATTCTGAAAATGAACAGGACCCGTGCTGGCAATCTTTAATGAACGTGGGTCAATTTACCCACCCAATTTCACTGCAGCGATTTATTTTAAAAGAAAAGAAAAATTGAGTGCTATTTATTTGTTAATGTTCTTTATTCCTACTTAAATTTTTATCATGATTGAAAATTATTTGCCTATCTTCATTGTCTTTATTGTTGCAGCGGGCTTTACATTCGTAAGTCTTATTATGACGCATCTTATAGGTCCGCGGATTTATAATCCGGTAAAAATGATGCCCTATGAGTCCGGTGTGGATCCGGTTGGCGAAACGAGAGTTCGATTTTCAATCCGTTTTTTTATGATTGCTCTGCTCTTTATTATTTTTGATATTGAGATTATTTTTCTCTATCCCTGGGCGGTCGTGTTTGAAGATTTTCTTGCAGCCGGCCCCTTCATCTTTTTTGAGATGGTTGTTTTTCTGGCCATCCTTGTCTTTGGTTTTGTTTATGTTTGGCGAAACGGAGCCCTGGAATGGGAATAAGTACAACCAGGGATAGAAAAAAATGTCCATTGATAATGAAGATGAATTATCCTGTCTAAAAAATCTTAATCAACCTCAGGTATTTCTATGAATAGCGATGATGTTAAATCAAATGTGTTAACTACAACACTGGAAAGTGCCGTGAATTGGGGTCGGAAAAACTCACTTTGGCCCATGCCCTTTGGTACGGCTTGCTGCGGAATAGAGTTTATGGCTGTTTTGGCTGCCCGCACCGACATATCCCGCTTTGGCGCTGAAGCGATCCGGTTTTCACCGCGGCAGTCCGATCTTCTCATTGTTGCCGGTCGGATATCTATCAAAATGATGCCGGTCCTGATTCGCATCTACGAACAAATGCCGGAACCGAAATGGGTTATCTCCATGGGTGCCTGCGCTTCCACCGGTGGTGTATTTGATACCTATAGCGTGATCCAGGGTGTGGATCAATTTATTCCCGTGGATGTTTATGTCCCGGGATGTCCTCCGCGTCCGGAAGGTGTCATTGAAGGATTTATGAAACTCCAGGATTTGGTGGGCAAGGAAAAATTCTCTGACTACTCCCTTCCATCATCCAAATAAATGCCTCTTGCAACGCCACATTCCAAAATAAAAGAAAGATTTCCCGACGCTATTTTGGAGGTGACAGAATTTGCCGGTGAGCTTATCTTACATGTAAAAGGCCAACATAACTTGGCGGTCCTGACTAGATTGAAAGCTGATGGTTACAATTTCCTGGCAGATCTCACCGCAATTGATAATCTAACCCTGGGCGGATACGAACGCTTTGCCGTGGTCTACCATTTATTATGCCACAAGACGGCGGAAAGGCTGACCGTAAAAGCCTATGTTCCTGAAGAAGAGCCATCCCTGCCATCTGTGGAATCCTTATGGAAAACAGCAGACTGGCAGGAAAGGGAGGTCTTTGATTTATACGGCATAAAATTTGAAGGACATCCCAATTTGATCCGGATCATGAATCCCGATGACTATGAGGGCTATCCCTTAAGAAAGGACTATCCTCGTTTGGGACGCAAAGAAAGAAGCGATTTTCCCGTGATTAAGCGGTCTTTCAAAAAGGAGAAACGGACAGAATGACCCGAGTGACGGAAAAGCCACTTGAAACGGATAAAATGGTTCTCAATTTTGGGCCCCAACATCCATCGACCCATGGAACCCTGCGGATAATCATGGAGTTGGATGGTGAAACGGTGACCAAAGCAACACCGGAAATCGGTTATCTCCATTCCGGATTTGAAAAGCTGGGTGAAGACCTGGATTTCAACCAGTATATTACCATCACAGACCGCATGAACTATTTGTCACCGCTTTGTAACAATGTGGCTTATGCCTTGGCAGCTGAAAAATTAATGGGCATAGAAGTCTCCAAACGCACGGAATATATCCGCGTTTTAATGTGTGAATTGAGCCGCATCGCTGACCATCTTTTGAATGTGGGTATGCTGTCCGTGGATTTGGGCGCCATGACTGCCTTCCTTTACGGCTTCAGGATGCGGGAGGATATATACGATCTTTTTGAAATGGCCACCGGAACCCGCCTGACCACCAGTTACACTCTTGTGGGTGGATTGATGAGAGATATCCCGGAGGGGTATGATGCAGCCGTTTTAAAGGTGCTTGAGGAAGTAGAAGCAGGATCCAATGATATCGAAACCTTATTGAATAAGAACCGCATCTGGCATGATCGTACTAAAAAAATTGGTATCATCTCCAAGGAAGATGCAATATCATACGGTATCTCCGGCCCCATGGCTAGGGCATCAGGAATCGAATGGGACATCAGGGTAAACGAACCCTATTCCAGCTATGAAGAGTTTGATTTTGATGTAGCTATTGCCTTGAATGGTGATGTGTTTGACCGCTACCTGGTGCGGATGGAGGAGGTCCGCCAAAGTATAAAAATATGTCGGCAGGCCTTGGAGAAAATGCCTGCCGGTGATGTGATTGTAGATCCGGGCCTGGGCTACAGCCTGCCGCCCAAGGATGAAGTATATAACTCTATCGAAGGCCTGATCTATCATTTTGAGGTCACCATGCCCAACCGGGGCATGACACCGCCCGTGGGTGAAGCTTATGTTCCTACTGAATCTCCCAATGGTGAACTGGGTTTTTATATTGTGAGTGATGGCAAGCGAACGCCCTATCGTGTCCGCACCCGGCCGCCTTCCTTTATGAATTATTCCATTTTTTCGAAACTCATTGAGGGACATATGCTGTCAGATGCACCGGCCATCATTGGCAGTATAAATGTCATCGCAGGAGAATTAGACCGATGAACAGCAACGGTACACCGAATGAAAAATTCACTTTTACTGATAAGGATAAAGTGGAAAAAATCCTGTCTCAATATCCCGATAAAAAGTCGGCTACCCTGCCTTTGCTGCATTTGGCCCAATCAGAGCAAGGCTACATTTCCGGTACTGTGATCAATACAGTAGGCGGTTTGGTGGATTGTCACCCGGCTCTTGTCATGGACTGTGTTTCATTTTATACCATGTTCTATACGAAACCACACGGTCGCCATATTATCCAGGTTTGTCAAACCCTTTCCTGCAGCCTGAATGGAGCCGATGACTTGGTGGATCATGTGCAAGATAAATATGGCATCAAACCGGGAGAAACATCGGAAGATGACCGCTTTACCCTGATGAAAGTTGAGTGTCTGGGCTCTTGTGGAACGGCGCCGGTTGTCCAAATAAATAAAGATTATCATGAAGACTTGTCTCCAGAAAAATTTGATGATTTGCTGGAATCCCTATCATGAAAGCATTTAAACCTGTCCTAACTGAGTATTTCCATGAGCAAGAATGTCATACGCTTTCTTTTTACAAAAGCGTTGGCGGATATAGTGCTTTAGAAAAAGTGCTTAAAATGGATCCGCAGGAAGTTATCCAGGAAGTAAAGGATTCCAATCTTCGCGGTCGCGGCGGCGCTGGATTTTCAACCGGTGTGAAGTGGGGCTTTATCCCGAAAGACTCTCCTAAACCAACTTACCTGATCAACAACGCAGATGAGAGTGAACCGGGAACTTTTAAGGACCGCTTGCTCATGAATAAAGCACCTCATCAAATGCTGGAGGGGATGATCATTGCGGCCTATGCCATTGGCTGTCAGACCGCCTTCATTTACATTCGGGGTGAGTTTTACAAAGAATTCCAACTCCTGAAAAAGATCATGGCTGAAGCCTATGAGAACAAGCTATTGGGTCAAAATATCATGGGGTCAACTTACAATCTGGATGTAGTGATACACCGCGGAGCAGGCGCCTATATTTGTGGAGAAGAGACAGGATTGATCGAATCTCTGGAGGGCAAGCGTGGCTGGCCTCGTATTAAGCCCCCTTTTCCGGCTATTGAGGGTTATTTGCAGTGTCCAACAATCGTGAACAATGTTGAGACACTTGCCTGTCTTCCCCATATTATCAATCGTGGTGCCGACTGGTTTAAATCCATCGGTCCTGAAAAAGGGCCGGGACCGCGGCTCTTTTGTATTTCAGGACGGGTTAATAATCCCGGTGTCTTTGAAGAGCCCATGGGTGTCTCTCTTAAAGATCTGATTTTTGACAGAGCCGGTGGCATACCGGATGGCAAGAAATTAAAAGCTGTTTTCCCTGGCGGTTCATCTTCTGCGATCCTGACGGCTGAAGAAGCATTGGATGTGAATATGGATTTTGAAGAATTGGTGGAAAAGGGGAGTATGCTGGGATCGGCCGGTGTCATTGTCATGGATGAAACAGTGGATATGGTGCAGGCCTGCCTGAATATTGCCCGGTTTTATGCCCATGAGTCCTGCGGTCAATGTACGCCCTGCAGGGAAGGTACTGCCTGGCTGGTGAAAATGCTTACCCGTTTAGTTAATGGGGGTGGAACACCAACCGATATTGACATGATTTTTGAAATTACGGATAACATTGGTGGCCTCATCGATTTTTCAAAATGGAGTTTTGGCAAGACCATCTGTCCATTTGGTGAGGCGGTGGCTTGGCCGGTGAGAAGTTTTGTTGAAAAGTTCAAAGACGAGTTTTTGCAGTATTTACCCCGAGA
>DQOT01000063.1 GCA_015658495.1 Fidelibacterota bacterium
ATTGGTTTGGAAATAGTTTGATGAAATGTGCATAGTAAAGCTGGCGAAGCAATATTCGTTTATATTCCGCTGATCCTCTCACATCGCTGATGGGATTGATCTCAGATTGAAGAACCTCATTGGCAGATTTGATATGCCGGGGTGAGAGTTCTTTCCCGCGAAGGTAGGTGCACGTTTTGCCCATGTACAATGGGATGGGTGCAACACCTCCGGCTGATAAATGAATTTGAGTGATCTTATTATCGGAAACAGATATTTGAACAGCTGTATTGGCACTGGCAATATCAAGAGTTATCCGTTTACTCACTTTTTCAAAATTGAATTCGGTATTCCTATCTGGAATATCAAATGCAATAGTCGAAATAATTTCTTCTACTGTTTTATCAAGGTCCTTGTACCCTTTGTAAAAGTCTTTCAAGTGGATGGTTCTGTTCTGATTGTTTTCAGTCAATGTTAGTTTGGAATTAAGGGCCAGGAAAAAAACTGTGAAATCGCCAATGGGCGATGCATTCTCAAAGTTGCCACCCAATGTGGCAATATTTCGAATCGGTGAAGATGCCACCAATTTTATATGTTCCGTGAGTCGGGGAAACATGGCCTGTATTTCATCAGATTCTAAAAGGTCCGTGGCTGTGTTTCCAGCGCCCAAGGAACAAACCCCGTTTTCGACTTTTGTAAACCTGAGTTCTGGTGAATCAACGATTAGGCCCAAATCCTTATCTATTAATTGATCATATTTTTGGACATAAAGATCAGTTCCACCGCCAACGAGCGTTCCATTCCCATGCGGGTCTTTAACTGGACTCAATTCCTTCAGCATCGTTGGAATTTGGTTGAAATAGGATGGAATGAACGCCTGATTTACGAGCCATTGGATGGTTTCATTTTGGTCCTTTCCGGTTAGTGAACCGGTAATATGTTTTGCTGCTCTTTCGATGGACTTATACCCGGTACACCGGCAAATGTTACCATCTATGGCGGCGATTGCATCCTGATAAGAAGGTTCTGAATTGGAGAGGCAAAATCCAGTTAAGGAAACAACAAATCCCACAGTGCAGAAGCCGCACTGGGTACCGCTTTCATCCACCATAAATTGCTGAACCGGGCTTAAGTCTTCCATGTTGAGCCCTTCAATGGTGACCACATGTTTCCCTTGAACGTTGCCAATGGGAGTAAGACACGATGTTACTTGTTTATAATCCATCTGGCCATCAATACAATCACCGATAAGAACAGTACAGGCACCACAATCGCCTTCCCTGCACCCAATTTTGGTACCGGTCAAACTTTTGTCGTAACGTACAAAATCAAGGAGCAGTGATCCGTTAGGTTTTGCCGTTTCGATCTTCTTATTATTAAGAATAAACTCGATCATTAATACTCTATTTTTTCAGTGCTTTCCCGCCACTGTATAAAGGCCACCTGAGCCTCATCTCTTAATAACTGAATTGTTGGAAGTTTTCGTTGACTGGTGGATAAATCCAACTCATTGTAAATGAAATTGTCATCAAAGTTTATATCAGCAGCATCGTTTTTTGTGTTGGCAAAATATATCCTATCTGGCCGAGCCCAATAGATGGCGCCCAAACACATGGGACATGGTTCACAACTGCAATAAATCTCACAACCATCCAACTGAAAGGACCCCATTTTTTCACATGCGTTTCTGATGGCAACAATTTCTGCATGGGCTGTGGGATCATTGGATTGGGTTACTTTATTGACACCGGAGGCAATGATTTCTCCGTTTTTTACGATGACGGTCCCAAAAGGACCGGCATTTCCATTTTTTATATTCTCAATAGATAACCGAATGGCTTCCCTCATGAATTTTTTTTGTTCTTCCATTTCTATCTAATTATTGTGATAATAGTTTTCGATTTTCTGGATCATTTTATCCTTTTCTACTTGCGAAAGGAGACTCGCCTTAAAACTGTTTTTTGCTAATTCCGTGATTTGTTTTTTGGACAGATTTAATGCTTTTGCTACCCCTGTGTAATTCTCATTTATGTACCCGCCAAAATACGCCGGATCATCCGAATTAAGGGTGACCATTAGTCCTCTTTCCATCATTCCAAGCAATGGATAATCCTTTAAATCGTTCACCACTTTCAATTCGAGATTTGATAATGGGCACAAGGTTAGTGGTACCTGGTGTTCTGCTAAGTGTTTCATAAGTTGGTCATCATCTAAGGAACGATTGCCATGATCAATTCTGGATACATTCAGCAGATTAATTGCTTCCCATATATATTCAGCTGGCCCTTCTTCTCCCGCATGAGCTACGGTTAAAAACCCTTCTTCTTTTGCTTTGAAAAAAACACGCTCAAATTTGGAAAGTGGATTGCCATTTTCAGAAGAATCTAAACCCACTGCGGCGATCCATTTTTTATAAGGCAAAGCTTGTTCCAGTGTTTTAAATGAGGATGCTTCATCAAGGTGCCTTAAAAAGCACATGATTAATTGGGAGCTAATTCCCAATTTCTCATTTCCATCTTCCAATGCATTGTGGATTCCTTGGATGACCGTATCAAAAGGAACACCGCGATCAGTATGTGTTTGCGGGTCGAAAAAAATCTCTGTATGAGCGAGATTTTGCGCATTTACTTTGGTGAGATAGGCCCAAGTTAAATCATAAAAATCCTGTTCTTCCATGAGAACATTGGCCCCGGCATAATAGATATCGAGGAATTCTTGGAGATTGTTAAAATTGTACGCTTTTTTTAGCTCATCGATGGATTCATAATTAATTACTATATTATTTCGGTTTGCGATTTTGAACATTAATTCTGGTTCAAATGTCCCTTCGATATGCAAATGGAGCTCTGCTTTCGGAATTCCTTCAATAAATTTTTTGATAGATGTGTTTTTCATATTAAATAGGCATTGGCTGAATTTATGAAATATCCATCAAACCGTTTAAGTTCATTTTTCAAATAGAAAACCATTGTTCAATATTTTTTTGAATTACATCTGAACGCATTTTACGGGTTAGAATATCAAAAATAGAATGATTATTTCTCTGGTGGATAAATTTTATTGGAATTTGAAATTTTCACATCCTGATTGTAACATTGAATAACAGTTTGAATTGATTAATGAGGTCAACCCATGTTTCAAAATATAGCACTTAACATTCTACTGACGGCTTTTATAGTTGTTATTACCGTACCGCCCATTTTATTTCTTTATTTATATTTCAAGGATAAGCGTCAAAGCCAGCATTCTATTCTCCGGAATTTTCCTCTCCTTGGCCGTATCCGTTATATATTTGAAATGATGGGACCTGAACTCCGCCAGTACATGTTTGATGCCGATACAGAAGCCAAGCCATTCAGCCGGTCAGATTTTGCCAATATTGTGGTGTCCGGGAAATACATGAAAACGCTGATCGCCTTTGGATCCAAGCGTGATTTCAAAGAACCGGGATGGTATCTCCGGAATTCAATGTTTCCAAAATTGTCGGAAGAAATGAATGTGACCTGCGACCCAAAAATTCGCACCAAACGCTATGTTGGAACAGAAGGATTATTTTCCCGAAAAGAACATCTGGAAGAAGTACATATCTCGCCTTGGACATTGAATCCGGAAGATGCGGTTGTGATTGGTCCAAATTGTCGTGAACCGTGGTATGTTCGTGGTCCGGTGGGCATGAGTGCCATGAGTTATGGTGCATTGGGGGAAAATGCCATCAGCGCCATGAGTTATGGATTGGGGATGGCAACTGGTTCTTGGGTTAACACGGGAGAAGGCGGACTTGCTTCTTATCACACAATAGGCGGTGGTGATGTAATCATGCAGATCGGACCAGGATTATTTGGTGTACGTCATGAGGATGGCACTTTCAGTTGGGATCATTTCAGGGAGAAAGCAGCCAATCCACATTTAAAATGTTTTGAGCTCAAGATGGCGCAAGGCGCAAAGATTCGCGGAGGGCACGTAGAAGGAAACAAAGTGAATGAAGAGATCGCTGCAATTCGTGGCGTTACACCTTGGAAAAACATCGATTCACCCAATCGCCATAAAAGTTTTCATGATCTTCCAACCATGTTTGATTTTATAGATAAAATGAAAGAATATGGCGGGAAACCGGTTGGAATTAAAATCGTCATGGGTGGCCCGGATTCTGCGGATGAGTTGGCCGCATATATGGCTGAAACCAAGCGTGGTCCAGATTTCATCACCGTGGATGGCGGTGAGGGTGGGTCGGGCGCCACCTATAAAGAAATGGCAGACACGATGGGACTCCCGATCCAATCTGGATTATTGTATGCAGACAATGCACTTCGACATTATGGCGTACGCGATCGTGTAAAGGTCTTTGCAAGTGGAAAGTTATTTAGTCCGGATAAGGTTGCTATTACCATGGGCATGGGTGCGGATCTGGTGAACATCGCCCGCGGAATGATGATCTCTGTGGGATGTATCGGTGCAGAAAAATGCCACACCAATAAATGTCCGGTGGGTGTAACGACTACGGATCCGGAACATCAGAAAGCATTGGTGGTGGACGAAAAGAAATGGCGTGTATTGAATTATGTGGTCACACTCCGGAACGGATTGAATTCACTCGCCGCAGCCGCTGGTTTAAATAATTATACACAATTTAAACGGGATCATATTATGTACCGAAACCGGGTTGGAAAGGTCACTTCATTGGAAAAATTGTTTCCGTACCCAGATGCATAAAAACCTTTCTCTTTAATTTGAATCCCATTCTTACATCGTCTAAATTCACCATCTTCATTCGGGAATTTTAATCGAGGAATAAAAAAGGATAACTCATGGAACTCATTCACCCTATTTTTAAATGGTTACACATTATTGCAGGCGTTCTTTGGATCGGGTTGCTTTATTTTTTCAATTGGATTAACGGTCATGTAGTTGCAACCATGGA
>DQOT01000065.1 GCA_015658495.1 Fidelibacterota bacterium
AGATATAGGCTAATTGATTAGCGCATTAATTTGGGTTTAAAATGGAAATGCATCTAAAATTGATTGTTTAATAAAAATGATAGATATTATAGAAAATCATTTTTTTGAAAACACTTCCAGAGATGGAAGGGTTTTTGATTTTTTTTAGATAAGTTCCGCCCCTGTTTTAATTCGTTATCCATAAAAGGAAATAATTTTGTTCCGAATTTTATCAATCTTTTTTACTCTAATCATACTTTGCTCTAGCGTTGAAGCTGAAGACACATTCACCCTTCATGGGCAGATTCAGTTCAATGATGATGGCGAAGGAAATGGTGGATCTGACGTTTGGGGTTATACAACGCCCGCTGGGGAAGATTATGCCATCATGGGAATTCTGGAAGGGGTCGTGATCATCCGTGCAGAAGATCTGGCCATCATCGATACAATTTTGGGTCCCATGCAGGGTGATCCCTACTATCATCGCGATATAAAGACGTTTGACCATTATGCCTATGTGGTTTCTGAAAACACAGGAACAAACGAAGGTATGCAAATCATCGATATGTCCGGTCTCCCTGAAAGCGTGGAATTGGTGGGTACCTATTCCTATAACGAACATGTGAGGTCCCATAATATGTCCATAGATGCGGCTAGGGGATTTGCTTACATCTGCGGTCAGACCTATGAAGGGTTTCGTGTGGTGGACATCAATAATCCTGAAAATCCTGATGATATTTATTTTGTTTATACTGAACAGATTCATGATGTTTTTGCCAGGCAAGATACGGTGTATGTTGCTGAAGGTTGGCGGGGGACCTTCTCTATTCATGATTTAAGCAATAAAAACAATCCTGAATTGTTGGCACGTGTGGAAATTCCCTATAATGGCTACGTTCATAATATTTGGTCATCCGAAGATGGGAAATATGTGGTCACAACCGAAGAAACAGAACCTATGACGGTTAAGATCTGGTCCGTTGAAGATTTGGAAAACATTCATGTAGTTGGTGAATATCTCGGGGATAATTTGGTAGCACATAATGCACAGGTTATAGGAACGCGGATCTTCATATCTCATTATACTTACGGGATGGTTATCATTGATTTCAGTGATCCGACAGATCCGGTTGAGTCTGCTCATTTTGATACTTTTCCTCAACATGATGACCCCTCGCCGCCCTGGCTTGGAAATTGGGGCGTTTTCCAGTACACCGAAAATGGATATGTTTATGGAAGTGATTTGGATGGATTATTTACTGTCATGAAATATCAAAAAGGATTGGAAAATGGTGTCATCTATGGTGATGTGAATGAAGACCAAATTGTCAATGCTATGGATCTTGCATTTTTGGTGATTGTGGTCCTTACTGATCAAGTATTAACGGAGGCACAATGGACGAGAGCTGACTTAAACTTCGATGAAGTAATTAATATCATGGATATTTTCCACTTAACAGAATTAATCAACAATTATTAAATAAATGAAAAAATTTATTATCATTATTACAATTTTGTTCTTACAAACAAGCTGTTTCACCTTCAAATTTGATCTCAAGATTGAAACAGAAAAAAAGTCTGTGACGGAAAGATTCCATGAACTTCTTGCAGAGCAGTGGGAAAAGAGGATCGTCAGAAGTCCGGAATGGGCATCCCGTTTGGGAGATAATCGATTCAATAATAAACTGAATGATGTCTCCTATGAAACGATTTTAAAAAGACAGGGAGAAACAAAAGACCTCCTTGAAACAGTCAAAGAAATTGACCGATCTAAACTTTCGGTGGATGATCAATTAAATTATGATCTTTATCTTCACGGGATCGAAAAACGGATCGAAGGATTCCAGTTCCTGTCCTATTTAATGCCGATGGACCAAATGGGCGGGATCCAGATCGGGTTTGCTGGAATCTCAAATTATATGCCATTCAAAAATGTAAAGGATTATGAGAATTACCTTGCCCGGATGAGAGCTTTCCCAATAAAAATGGATCAAACGATTGATCTCATGAAATGGGGTGTGGAAGCAGGTTGGGTTCCAGCAAAAATTATCTTTGGATCCGTGCCCGAACAGATCA